>CAXNGL010000053.1:0-13247 GCA_964201515.1 Burkholderiales bacterium | reverse complement strand
GTTGCTGAGATTCTTGCGCGCATGCCAGCGCGCGCTCGTCGTTCCCATCCCGCAGTTCGCCCGGAGCACCGCATTCCAGGCATGACCGGCAGCCGTTCATGACTGCCCCACAGCGCATTGCCATGCTGGCGCCGTTCCAGGTGCGCAGTTTCCGCTTCCTGTGGCCCGCCGAGCTGGCCATCTCCTGGGCGCTGGAAATGGAAACCATCATCCTTGGCTGGTATGTGCTGGTCGAGACCGGGTCGGTGATGCTGCTGGCCGTGTTCGGGGCGCTGATGTACTTCGGCGCGCTGCTGTCGCCGGCGTTCGGCCTTCTGGGGGACCGTATAGGCCACCGCAACTTGTTGTGCATCACGCGCGCCTGCGCGGTGATGCTGGCCCTTACGCTCATGACGCTGGCGTTCACCCATCAGCTCAACGCAATCCTGGTGCTGGCGGTGGCCACCCTGGTCAGCGTCTTTCGCGTCGCGGACCTGGTCACCCGTTATGCGCTCAGTGGCGAGATCATGCCGCCGGGACTGCTCATGGGTGCGATGGGCATTTCGCGCGCCAATGTGGATTCGGCGCGGGTCGCCGGAGCGCTCGCCGGCGCCGGCGCGGTGGCCGCATTCGGCATCGGCCCCGCCTACGTGGTGATCACCTGTTTCTATGCCGTCAGCTTTCTCCTGACCCTGGGCGTGCGCGAAGGCGGCCGCCCGCCCCAACCCAGCGTCGGCGCGGTGCAGGGCGATGCCCTTGCGACGGTACGGGCCTCGCCATGGCGCGAACTTCGCGAGGCCGTTGCCTACGTGCGCACCCAGCCGGCACTGCTGGCGGCCACGGCGCTCGCTTTCCTGGTCAACTTCACGTCTTACCCGGTGTTCTTCGGGCTGTTGCCCTACGTGGCGAAGAATGTCTACGGCGTGGGCCAGACCGAACTCGGGTACATGGCCGCGAGTTTCGGCTTCGGCAGCCTGATCGGTTCCGTGGTGCTGGGGGCGACGCACATTGCGGCGCGAACGGCGCGCGTCATGATTATCGCCGGCATCATCTGGCACTTGCTCCTGTTGGTGTTCGCCAACGTGCAGAACCTGCCGGCAGGCATCGCCTTGCTGATGCTCTGCGGCATCGTGCAAAGCATCTGCGTGACGCCGATCGCCGTGGTGATGCTGCGATGCGCCGGCGAGCAGTTCCGCGGCCGCGTCATGGGGCTGCGCATGCTGATGATCTATGGGTTGCCGATCGGACTGTTTGCCATCGGGCCGCTGATCAGCCGGTTTGGTTTTGCCGTCATCGCCAGCCTGTATGCCGTGATCGGCATCCTTGCCATCCTGATCATCACGCTGCGCTGGCGCACGGCGGTGTGGAGCCTGGATTCGCCGGCAAACGCGCAGTAGAGGGACCGTGCGGCCTGCTACATAATCGGCCGCACTGCTGGAGGGACCAGGCGGCCTGCTACACACGCTCGGCCGCACCGCTGGAGGTGCGGGCAGCGCCCTACAGCGCGCGCAATCGCGCCGTCGCCAGGTCCAGCGTCTCGTCCTTCTTGGCAAAGCAGAAGCGCACCACGCGTCGCTCCACCGGCTTGTCATAGAACGCCGCCACGGGGATTGCCGCGACCTTCAGTTCGATGGTGAGGCGGCGTGCGAAGGCCTCCTCGCTGTCTTGGCTGATGGCCGAATAGTCGACCACCTGGAAGTAGGTGCCGGGGCAGGGCAACAGGCGGAAACGCGACCCCCCAAGTGCGGCGCGAAAGCGGTCGCGCTTGGCCTGGTAGAAGGCCGGCAGGTTTTCGTAGGGCGCCGGGTCGGCGAGGAAGCCGGCGAAGGCGTGCTGCATCGGCGTGGACACGGAGAACACATTGAACTGGTGCACCTTGCGAAACTCAGCGCTCAAGGCGGCCGGCGCGCAGCAATAGCCGATCTTCCAGCCGGTGACGTGGAAGGTCTTGCCGAACGAGGACACCACGAACGCGCGCTCGGCAAGCGCGGGGCGACGCGCCACGCTCTGGTGTGCCAGGCCGTCGAAGATGATGTGTTCGTAGACTTCATCGGAGACCAGCAGGATCTGCGTGTCGCGCACGATAGCCTCCAGTGCATCGAGGTCCGCGGCCGAGAACACCGCGCCGCTGGGGTTGTGCGGTGAATTGAGCCTGATCAGGCGCGTGCGCGGGGTGATGGCGGCGCGCACCTTGTCCCAGGGCACGCTGTAGTCCTCGGGGTTGAGCGCCACCGGCACCGCGCGTCCGCCGGCAAGGCGAATGGCCGGCACGTAGCTGTCGTACACCGGCTCGAGCACGATGACTTCATCGCCCGGATGCACGGCGCACAGGATGGCGGTGAGCAGCGCCTGGGTGGCGCCGGCCGTCACCGTGATCTCGGTGCCGGGGTCGTAGGCGTGGCCGTAGGCGCGCAGCACCTTGGCGGCAATGGCTTCGCGCAGCGCCGGAATGCCCGTCATCGGCGCGTACTGGTTGTGGCCGGCGCGCATGGCTTCGGTGACCAGTGCCTGCAGGCGCGGATCGCAATCGAAATCGGGGAAGCCCTGCCCGAGGTTGACCGCGCCGTGCTGGGCGGCGAGCTGGGACATCACCGTGAAGATGGTGGTGCCGATTTCCGGGAGGCGGGAGGGCAGGTGCGGTGTCATGGTGCGAGGCCTATGGCGCGAGTTGGCGGGATTGCGGGAAGCGAGTGAATGCAGGGCACAGCCCCCGTATGCGTCCACCACTTCGAAGAAAGGCATGCAAACATCGTAGCGCAATTGTGCCGTTTTTCAGAGCTTCCCAAGGATCAGCTTCCTGGCCCGCGGACGATCCTCGCGCACGGCGTGCGCGTCACTTCTCGGCAGCCGCCCGTCCGCGTTGCGCATCCACGCCGAACAGGAGCGCCAGGCCCACCAGAAAGAACGCGCCGGTGACCAGCATGGCAAGGCGGTGGTTGCCCGCCGACACCCACGTCACCGTCCCGTAGGTCAGCGGCCCGAGGATGGAGGAGAGTTTGACCGCCAGCCCCCACAGGCCGAAGAACTCGGCGTGGCGGTCCGACGGGCTGAGCCAGGCCACCAAGGCACGCCCTGCCGATTGCGAAGAGCCCAGGCAAATGCCGGCGATGTTGGCCGCCAGCCAGAACGAGACACGGGTCTCCGACTGCCAGGCGATCAGTGTCATGACGATCCAGCCCACCAGGGTCCAGGCAATGGCCGCCACGTGGCCGATGCGGTCCTGCACATAGCCGAACGCGAAGGCGCCCAGCGCCGCGGTCAGGTTGACCACCAGGATCAGCACGATGGTGTCGCCGGTGGAAAAGCCCAGTGCCTGCTCGGCATAGATGGCGGCCAGCGCGATGACGGTCTGGATGCCGGCCTGGTAGAACACGATGCACAGCAGGAAGCGGCGCAGGTCGCGGTAGCGCGCCGCGTGGCGCAGGGTGTCGAGCACGCGCGCATAGGTTGCGCCCGGGGGACTGCGGTCGTAGGCACGCGCGCGGCCATGCATCACCTGCGGCGTGCCGCGCTCGCGCAGGAACAGGAAGGTCGGCAGGCTGGCGAGGAGGAACAGCCCGGCCGTGATGATCATGATGGTTGGCACGAACTCGGCGCCGGTGTGGCCGAGACTGCGTGCCTGGTTGACCCAGGCCAGGGCTGCGCCCAGCGAGACGATGCCGCCCAGGTAACCGAGGCTCCAGCCCCAGCCCGACACCTTGCCAAGGGCCTTCCCGCGCGCGAGCTCCGGCAGGAAGGCAGCGATGATGTTCTCGCCGGTGCCGAAAAAGAAATTCGACAGCGCGATGAAAAGCATGGCCAGTGCCACATCGCCGGGTCCGGCCAGCGACAGCGCCGCCGTGAAGGTGATACAGCCGGCCGTGGTTACCGCGAGGACGCGTTTCTTTGCGGCATGGGCGTCAGCCCAGGCGCCGATGAAAGGCGCCGAGACCAGGATGGCGGCATATGAGATCGACAGCGCCGCGGTCCACGCGAAGGTCGCCCACGCCGCCTTGCCGGCGATGCCGGAGACGAACCAGGCGTTGTAGATGGCGGTGATGACCACCGTCGTGTAACCCGAATTGGCGAAGTCGTACATGGCCCAGCCGACAACCTCTCTAGGGCGCACGTCGTCGGCGAGATGTTCGTTGGCGTTCATCGGAGTCGAGGGAATCTTTAGGGATACGCGGAGTTTTCCGTCACGATGATACAGCCCGGCGTTAGAATCGCCGCAGCCGCGCACGGCCCATGCAAAGAACGGTAATTGTCGGCAAGCATCGGCGGTGGCGCACCGAACAACACTGAACAAGTGCGCCGCCGATACCGGACATGAACGCCGTCGTCGATCCCAAGAAGGAACTCGAAGACCTGCAGGAAGACCTGCGCGAGGTGCAGGAGCTGCTGCGTCGCCACCGGCTGGTCGAGGGCCTGGTCGGTCGCCAGGAGATGACTCGCCACGCACTGGTCGAGTCGCTGGTGCACAAGCAGAACGGCGCCGAGCTGCGGGCCAAGCTCGATCACATGCATCCGGCCGACGTGGCCTACATCCTGGAGTCATTTCCGCTCGATGAGCGGATCATCGTCTGGGACCTGGTGAAGGCGGAGCGGGACGGTGAAATCCTGCTCGAAGTGTCCGATGCGGTGCGTGAATCGCTCATCCGCAGCATGGACTCGGAAGAGCTGGTCGCGGCCACCGAGCAGCTCGAGGCCGACGAGATCGCCGACCTTGCGCCAGACCTGCCTGACGATGTCATGGCCGACGTCTACAAGGCGCTGCCGGTTGCGGAGCGCGAGCAGCTGCGCGCCGCCATGTCCTATCCCGAGGATGCGGTGGGTGCCCTGATGGACTTCGACGTGGTCTCGGTGCGCGATGACGTCACGCTGGAAGTGGTGACGCGCTACATGCGCCGCTTCGACGAGCTGCCGGGCCACACCGACCAGGTGTTCGTGGTGGATGACGACGAGCATCTCAAGGGCGTGCTGCCGCTCAGCCTGCTCATCGTCACCGACCTGGAGGCCGCGGTGGCCAAGGTCATGAAGACCGACATGGTCACGCTCTACCCCGATGACAAGGCGCAGGAGGCGGCGCAGGCCTTCGAGCGTTACGACCTGGTGTCTGCGGCGGTGGTGGATGAAGCGGGAAAGCTGGTCGGGCGACTGACCATCGACACGGTGGTGGACTACATCCGCGACAAGTCCGAGAGCGAGGCCCTGGCCCAGGCCGGCCTGCGCGAGGAAGAGGACATCTTTGCTTCGGTGTGGGACAGCGTGAAAAACCGCTGGGCCTGGCTGGCGGTCAACCTCGTCACCGCGTTCATCGCCTCGCGCGTCATCGGGGCATTCGAAGGTTCCATCGAGCGCCTGGTGGCGCTGGCCGCGCTGATGCCCATCGTCGCCGGCATCGGCGGTAACTCCGGCAACCAGACCATCACCTTGATCGTGCGCGCTGCGGCCCTGGGGCAGATGCAGCCCGAACACGCGAAGAAACTCTACCGCAAGGAAATGGGCGTGGCGCTGGTCAATGGGCTCATCTGGGGCAGCCTGCTGGGGCTCCTCGCGTGGTACCTGTACAGCAGCGTGCCGCTTGGCTTGGTGATGACCTCGGCCATGGTGCTCAACCTCTTGCTCGCGGCCACCATGGGCGTGCTGATTCCCGTCACCCTGGTCAAGCTCGGGCGCGACCCGGCCGTGGGCTCATCGGTGATGATCACCGCCTGCACCGACAGTGGCGGGTTCTTCCTTTTCCTGGGCCTGGCGACGCTGTTCCTGTTGTGATGTCGTGGTGCCGCCGAGGCATTCCGTTTTAGCGCCGGCGATACCCGATCAGCTAAACTACAAGCGCGCTTTTTCAGTACATTTTTTCAATACACAAGGGGAAATGATGCTCAACGAGTTCAAGCAATTTGCCATGCGTGGCAACGTGGTCGACTTGGCGGTCGGCGTCATCATCGGCGCGGCCTTCGGCAAAATCGTCGATTCGCTGGTCAAGGACATCATCATGCCGCCGATCGGCCTCATCCTCGGCAAGGTGGATTTCTCCAACCTCTTTCTCGTGATGCGCGACGGCGCGACGCCCGGCCCCTACATGAGCGTGGATGCGGCGCAGAAGGCCGGCGCCGTGACCCTCAACTACGGCCTGTTCTTCAACACCGCGATCTCGTTCGTCATCGTTGCCTGGGCGGTGTTCTTGATGATCAAGGCGATGAACAAGTTGAACCGCGCCGAGCCGCCGGCGCCCGCTGCGCCCGCCGAGCCGCCCGAGGAAGTCAAGCTGCTGCGCGAGATCCGCGATTCGCTGAAAAAATAATTACTATCAATTCCGTATGACAGGCTGCGTCTCACGTAGATTCCCAACGGTATTATTATCATTGATTAATTATTCCCGAGAGCTGCGAAAGCGGCTTCGGCGGCGCTGAGCGTGTCGCGGATTTCCGCCTCGCCATGTGCCGCGCCGACGAAGCCCGCTTCATAGGCCGAGGGCGCAAGGTAGATGCCGCGCCCGAGCATGGCGTGGAAGAAGCGGTTGAAGCGTTCCTTGTCGCATTGCATGACCTCGGCGAAGCTGGCGGGCACCTGCTCGCGAAAGTACAGGCCGAACATGCTGCCCACGCTTTGCGCGGAGAACGCGATGTCGTGATGGGCGGCCGCACCCATGAGGCCGTCGACGAGCAGCTTGGCGGTGTAGGTCACGCGGTCGAAGAATCCCGGCGCCTGTAGCGCGCGCAGGGTGGCGAGGCCAGCGGCCACGGCCACCGGATTGCCCGATAGCGTGCCCGCCTGGTACACCCCGCCCAGTGGCGCGATGTGGCTCATGATGTCACGCCGCCCGCCGAAGGCGCCCACCGGCATGCCGCCGCCGATGACCTTGCCCAGCGTGATGAGATCGGCGCGGATGCCGTAGAGGCCCTGCGCGCCCTGCGGCCCGACGCGAAACCCGGTCATGACTTCATCGAAGATCAGCACCGCGCCATGTTGCGTGCACAGCGCGCGCATCTCGGCGAGGAAGGCCGGGTCGGGCGCGATGAGATTCATGTTGCCGGCAACCGGCTCGACGATGACGCAGGCAATGCGGTCGCCGATTTCCTTGAAGGTGCGGCGCAGCTCCTCGGCGTCGTTGTAGCTGAGCACCATGGTTTGTTGCGCCACTTCGGCCGGCACGCCCGACGATGAAGGTTGGCCCAGCGTCAGCGCTCCCGAACCAGCCTTGACCAGCAGGCTGTCGGCGTGGCCGTGATAGCAGCCCTCGAACTTCACGATCAGGCTGCGCCCGGTGAAGCCGCGCGCAAGCCTCAGCGCGCTCATGGTGGCCTCGGTCCCGGAGCTGACCAGCCGCACCAGCTCCATGTTGGGCACCATCTTGATCAGCGTCTCGGCCATCTCGATTTCGAGCTCGGTGGGCGCGCCGAACGAGAGCCCCGACTTGGCGGCCTTGCGTACCGCGTGCACCACATCCGGATGCGCATGGCCGAGCAGCAGCGGGCCCCAGGAGCCGACGTAGTCGATGTAGGAGCGATCGTCGGCGTCCCAGATGCGCGCCCCCGCGCCGCGGGTGATGAACAGCGGCGTGCCGCCGACCGATTTGAACGCCCGCACGGGTGAATTCACGCCGCCGGGAATGCTCTTCTGGGCGCGGGCAAACAAGGTTTCATTGCGCGAGGTCATGGGTGTCGGTTCTCTTTGAACAAGGAAAGGAAGCGGCGTGCGGCCGCGGCGATGTCGTGGGCGCCAAACAGCGCCGTGATCACGGCGACCGCATCGACGCCGGCGGCGATGAGCTGCGGGGCATTGGTTTCGGTGATGCCGCCGATCGCGACGATGGGCAGCCCGAGTGTCGCGCGCGCACGCGTGTAGAGCTCGAGCGGCGCATGCACCGCTCCGGGTTTTGTGCTGGAGGGGAATGCGGTGCCGAAGGCCACATGGTCGGCCCCGGAGTCGCGGGCCGCGAGGGCAAGCTCGAGGCGGTCGTAGCAGGAGGCGCCGAGCAGTCTGTCCGCCCCCAGCGCGCGGCGTGCCGCCGCGATATCGCCGTCTTCTGCCCCCAGGTGCAGGCCGTCGGCGCCGATGTCTAGCGCAAGGGCCAGGTGATCGTTGATGATGAGCGGCACGCCGCGCTGGCGGCACAGCGTGGCAAGCGCGAGCGCCTGTTCGCGGCGCAATGCGCTATCGGCAGCCTTGTTGCGGTACTGGATTGCCGATGCACCTCCTTCGAGCGCTGCATGCACCATGGCGCGCAGAGTGGGTGTATCGGTTTCGTCGGGCGTGACCGCGTAAAGGCCTCTAATCGTTGCGTCCATCGCTGAGCCTATCGCCGCCTTCACCATTCGGCCCACCATTGCCGTCGCCATCGTCGGCGCCGCCATTGATATCGCGCGCCCAGAAAAACCGGTCGGGGATCAATTGGCCCATCCCTGGCCGGAACCCGGCCGCCAGCGATTGCCAGGTGTATTCCTGCGCTTCGCGCACCGCCTCGGCCATGTCCAGGCCGTTGGCCAGCGTCGCGGCAATGGCCGAGGCCAGCGTGCAGCCGGAGCCGTGATAAGTGCCCGGCAGCCGCTCCCAGGTGTCGCTGCGGATCACGCCTTCTTCACCGTAGAGCGTGTTGATCACCTGCGGGGTGTTCTCATGCGTGCCGGTGATGAGGACGTATTCGCAACCCATGGCCAGGATGCGCCGGGCGCACTCGGCAAGGTCCGGGTCGTCCTCGACATCCTCCGATGGGTCGGGCGCGCTGCTGCCGTCCTCATCGTCGTCATCCGACGACTGCATGACCGTCGCGCGCGCGAGGCGGCGTGCTTCCTGGCTGTTGGGCGTGATGATGGTGGTTTGCGGCAGCAACAGCTCGCACAGCGCGGAGACCATGTCTTCCGACGCCAGTTCGTCGCCACGCCCGGACGCAAGTACGGGGTCGAGGATCAGCGGGATGTCGGGATAGTCGGCCACCACCTCGGCGATGGCGGCAATGTTCTCCACGCTGCCTACCATGCCGACCTTGAATGCCACCACGGGCATGTCTTCGAGCACCAGGCGCGCCTGGTCGACGACCCAGTCCGAATCGATGGCGAGCACACCATCCACGCCCGCGGTGTCCTGGATGGTGATGGCAGTGACGACAGACAAGGCGTGGCAGCCCATGGACGCCAGCGTCAGCAAGTCGGCCTGGATGCCGGCCCCGCCGGTCGGGTCCGTGCCGGCGAAGACGAGCACGATGGGCGGGGGCGCGGAAGAGGGCATGTTTTCTGGTCGTCGGCGATGCGCCGGTTGGTGGCTCAACGAAGGCTGCCCCATCTGGGAGCGGATGCAGGCGGCCCGGCGGTGGCGGCCCATGGGGCAACCGGGTAAGATGCGCTTCCCATTGTAACCCAAGCATTATTTCCGATGACCGACGCTGCCCAGAACTACCAGACGTGGATGTGCCTGATTTGCGGATACATATATGACGAGGCGGCAGGGTCGCCGGAAGAGGGCATAGCCCCCGGCACCCGCTGGGCGGATGTGCCCATCAACTGGACCTGCCCCGAGTGCGGCGCGCGCAAGGAAGATTTCGAAATGGTGGCGGTGTAAGCAGACCGCCCGGCACGAGGCACCCAGCCTCGTGCCATGTTTTTGCGCCCTGCCCCAGCCGTTCCAGAGCCGCTTATGCCGGATGGCACTTAGTTAATCGCCGAAATCCAGGTAAAGAATCTGCTTTATTCAGAAACCGCGCTTTGATACGGATGGTGTTTATCCGTATCAAAGCCCGGTTGGCCTGCGGCAGCGCTGCCAAAACCTGTACCAACGAAAAATCCGTTGGTGCGGATCGTTGTTTTCGCACGGATGATGAAGCCATCCGCACGAAAACAACGATCTTCAATAGCCGCGCCCGCAGCAGGGACGAGCCCAGTCTGCAACAGTAAAGCGGTAAGAGACCGTTCTTGGATCCCACAGCGCTTGGCATCGTGGCTAAAGGTGACTTGGTTTTATGCCGTCTGAATATCCGCAACACTTTGTTTTTTCAGGGGTTGGCGGTATAGTCCACGGCTAAGGCAGCGCCGCGATGGCATCCCCGCACTGCGCACGCTCGCCTACCCCTTTGGGTAAAGACTGTGACCGAACCAGCGAACGAAGCGGCGAACGACGCGGTGCAAGAGGACGCGCACGCGGCCAGGGACCTGCACGGCATCAAGGTGATGGTGATCGACGACTCGAACACCATCCGTCGCAGCGCCGAAATCTTCCTGGTGCAGGCCGGTTGCTCGGTGATCCTGGCTGAAGACGGCTTTGATGCCTTGTCGAAGATTGCCGATCACCAGCCCGACCTGGTGTTCTGCGACATCCTCATGCCGCGCCTGGACGGTTACCAGACCTGCTCCCTGATCAAGAAAAACCCGCGCTTCTCGGCCACGCCGGTGGTGATGCTGTCCTCGAAGGATGGCCTGTTCGATCGCGCGCGCGGGCGCATGGTGGGCTCCGATGAGTACCTCACCAAGCCCTTCAACAAGGATGTGCTGCTCAAAGTGGTCGGCCAGCATGTGCCGAGGCGCACATGATGGCCGCCTCGCCGGGGGTGAATGAGGGGGTCGTCGCGGGAACCACCAAGAAGATCCTCATCGTGGACGACTCGCCCACGGAGCGGCAATTCCTGCTCGAAGCGCTGTCGAAGAACGGTTACCAGTGCATCGTCGCCGCAAGCGGCGAGGAAGCGGTTGCGAAATCGCGCTCCGAGATGCCCGATGTGATCCTGATGGATGTGGTGATGCCGGGCACCAACGGTTACCAGGCGACGCGCACCATCGCACGCGAACCGAGCACCAGGCACATCCCGGTGATCATGTGCACCAACAAGTCCCAGGAAACCGACAAGGTCTGGGGCATGCGCCAAGGCGCCAGGGAATACCTGGTCAAACCCATCAATACAAAGGAGCTGCTGGCCAAGATCGTCGCGCTGCCCTGATTGCGCAGGGTACTGTCGCGGTACACGCCAGGATCGATCGTCATGGAAACGAGGCCAAGCCTGCACAAGTTCCAGGAGTCGCTGGCCGCGCGCTTGCGCGAAGCGGCGGGGGAGCCGGTGTCGACGTCCCGGCTCGGCCTGCAGTCCGGAGCGCGCAACTGGATGCTGAAGCTGGAGGATGCCGGAGAGATCGTCCCGGTGCCCGATCTCATGCCGGTGCCGCTCACCAAGCCATGGTTCCTCGGCCTGGCCAACGTGCGCGGCGTGCTGGTGAGCGTGGTGGACCTGTCGCGCTTCGTCGGTGGCCCGGCCACGTTGCGCACGCCCGAAGCGCGCATCGTGCTGGCGGCCGATCGCTACCAGGCGCGCGCAGGCATCCTGGTGGACCGCATGCTGGGCCTGCGCGTGATCGAGCACATGAAGCCGGTGGAGGCAGGGGCGGTCGATGCGAGCACGCGACCCTCGTGGTCGGGCGCGGATCTGCAGGATGGCGACGGTCGACACTGGACGGAACTGGAGATGCAGCGATTGGTCAGCAACGACGAATTCCTACAGGCAGGCGCGTCCTGATGCGCGCCGGCATCGAAAGGTTGGCGCAGGCAATGCTGCGCATGGGGAGGCAGTCATGGCGTTGAAGATTCCCGGCTGGGCCGGCAAGGGCAAGACGCCCGCAGCGGGCAATGCAAAGGCACCGGCAAGCGGTGACGTGGGCGGCAAGGCGGGCGCAAGTGGTGTGCCTGCTGCCAACAAGAAGGCCACTGCAAGTGGCGATGCGGGCAAGGACGGCGCGCAGCGCGCGGCGCGTGCTTCGGCGCGACCGCTGCCCCTGATCGGCAAGCTGACGGTGCTGCGCCAATACATCCTGCTGGGGACGGTGTTGCTGGCGATGATCTTCATTGCGGTGGTCACCATCGTGGTGGACAACCGCCAGGCGACCAACAGCGCCATTTACCTCTCGACGGGTGCCAACATGCGCATGCTGACGCAGCGCATCGCCAAGTCGACACAGGACGCACTGACCGGCAATGCGGTCGCGTTCCGGCAGCTGCAGGAATCGCGCGAGCAATTCGTGTTCGGGATGTCCTTGCTGACCCAGGGCGGGGTGGCGTCGGGCGTGAGCGTTCCTGCCAGCTCCGATGTGGTGCAGCCGGTGCTCGACGTGCTGAAAAACGGCTGGGACCAGACCGAGCGCAGCGTCGGCGTGGTGCTGGCGCAGCAGAAGAACCTGATCGGGCTTGGCGCCGCGGTGCGCTCCATCAACAGCGGAAATCCTGCGCTGCTCGACCTTGCCGAGCAGGTCCAGGCCGCCAAACTGATCGCCAACGCGTCGGCGCGCGATATCTCCGCATCGGCAACCATGGTGACGCTGACCCAGCGCCTGGCCAAGAACGCCAATGCGCTCATGGGTGGGGACATGATCGACCCGCAGATTGCAGCGCAGATCGACAAGGATGCCGCGGCCTTCGGCGAGTTGCTCGCCAGCCTGCAGAAAGGCGGCGACGGCGCGCGCAAGCCCGCCGATGCCCTGGTGCAGCAGCGGCTGGGCGAGCTGGAACGGGCCTACGGCGGGTTCCAGGCGGCCATGACATCGATCGTCGGCAACCTGCAGCCGCTGGTGAGCGCGCGCACGGCGGCACGCCGCGTGGTGGACGAATCCGAAGCCCTGCTCGCCACCACGCAAAAGGTGGTCGAAGTCTACGAGCAGGAACTTGCCGGCCGTGTGGCCAACTTCATCGTGCTGGCGCTGGTGTTGCTGTTGTCGGCTGGCATCGTCTGGGCCATGGTGCGGGTCTACGTGACTGACGAACGCCTGCGCAGCGAGGAGACCGAGCGCCAGCGCCACAAGGCGGACCTGCAGAACCAGGCCAACCAGGACGCCATCCTGCGGCTGATGAACGAAATGGGCAGCATCGCCGACGGCGACCTGCGCGTGCGCGCCACGGTCAACGAAGACATCACCGGTGCCATTGCGGATTCGGTGAACTTCACCGTGGAGGAACTGGCCAAGCTGGTGGGCCGCATCAACGACACCGCCGAGCAGGTGTCCGGCGCCGCCGCCGGCGCGCAGATCACCTCCACGCAGTTGCTGGCCGCCGCCGATTACCAGTCGCGCGAGATCCAGCAGACCAGCGCCTCGGTGCTCAACACGGCGCGCGCCATGAACAAGATGACGGTCAGCGCCACCCAATCGGCGCAGGTCGCGAAGCAGTCGCTGGATGCCGCCGGCAAGGGTGCGCAGGCCGTGCACGACGCCATCGCCGGCATGAACGACATCCGTGACCAGATCCAGGAGACCTCCAAGCGCATCAAGCGGCTGGGCGAGTCCTCGCAGGAAATCGGCGAGATCGTCGACCTCATC
>CAXNGL010000052.1:0-13409 GCA_964201515.1 Burkholderiales bacterium | reverse complement strand
AGCATGCCTGCAGTGGCGTTCATGCAGCGGCCAGTGCCGGTTGGGGACATCCGAAGTCGGAAGCGGGGAATCAAGCGCAATCGCTTGAAATTCAATACGGATCACAGGGTTTCATGACATCCCATGGCCGAGACCAACGCACTGCGCCTGATCAAGAAGTATCCAAACCGTCGCCTCTACGACACCAAGACGAGTTCCTACATCACGGTCGCCGATGTCAAGGATCTGGTCATCATGAACGAGTCGTTCCAGGTGATCGATGCCAAGACGGGCGATGACCTGACGCGGTCGATACTGCTGCAGATCATCCTCGAGGAAGAGGCCACGGGCGCGCCGATGTTTTCCTCCGACATGCTGTCGCAGTTCATCCGCTTCTATGGCAATGCCATGCAAGGCATGGTGGGAACCTACCTGGAACGCAATATCGACATGTTCAATGAAGTGCGAAAGCGCTTTGAGGAGCAGTCCAAGGCCATGTACGGGTCCAACCCGAACATGAGCCAGGACATGTGGCGCCAGTTCCTGTCGTTCCAGGGACCGGCCATGCAGAGCCTGGTGTCCTCGTACATGGAGCAGAGCAAGAGCATGTTCACGCAAATGCAGGAAAAGCTGCAAAGCCAGACGCACAATATCTTCGCCGGTTTCCCGTTCACGGGATTCGTGCCGGGCGCGACGCCGGGCGCGGCCGGGCCGCAAGCGCCGACCCACGAAGCGGGCGCGAAGAAGCCTGAAGAGAAGGCCTAGCCCCGTGGAACGGTATTCCCGGAGTCATGCATGGCCGTTCATCCTGCAGCAAAGCCGGCGCCCAGGCGTTCAGTGACGTCCGCGGCCAGGCCGGCGGGCAATTTCGCAGCACCACCCAAGGTCGGCTTTGTCTCGCTGGGCTGCCCCAAGGCACTGGTGGATTCGGAGCGCATCCTGACCCAATTGCGCAGCGAGGGCTACGCGGTCTCGCCGACCTACGCGGGGGCGGACCTGGTCATCGTCAACACCTGCGGCTTCATCGACTCGGCCGTGGAGGAGTCGCTGGATGCCATCGGCGAGGCCCTCAACGAGAACGGTCGCGTCATCGTCACCGGTTGTCTTGGCGCCAAGGGCGATGTGGTGCGCAAGGCCCATCCGCGCGTGCTGGCAGTTACCGGCCCGCATGCGCTTGATGAAGTGATGGGGGCGGTGCACGAACACCTGCCGCAGGATGCCGCTCACGATCCCTATACCAGCCTCGTTCCTGCCTCGTCGTCGGTCGGTGTCAAGCTCACGCCGCGCCATTACGCCTATCTGAAAATTTCCGAAGGCTGCAATCATCGTTGTACCTTTTGCATCATTCCCTCGATGCGTGGCGATCTGGTGTCGCGCCCGGTAGGGGATGTCATGCAGGAAGCCGAGAATCTCGTCAGGGCGGGCGTGCGGGAACTGCTGGTGATTTCGCAGGACACCAGCGCCTACGGCGTGGATGTGCGCTACCGCACCGGATTCTGGGGCGGCAAGCCGCTGCGCACGCGCATGCACGAGCTCGCCGGCGCGCTGGGCAGCCTTGGCGCCTGGGTGCGCCTGCACTATGTTTATCCCTATCCGCATGTCGATGACGTGATCCCGTTGATGGCCGAAGGCAAGGTGCTGCCGTACCTCGATGTGCCGTTCCAGCACGCCAGCCGGCGCATCCTCAAGCTGATGAAGCGCCCGGCCGCAGCCGAAGTGAACCTCGAGCGCATTCGTGCCTGGCGCAAGATCTGCCCCGATCTCACCATCCGCAGCACCTTCATCGCCGGCTTTCCCGGCGAGACGGAAGCCGAATTCCAGGAGCTGCTGGATTTCCTGGCCGAGGCGAGGCTCGATCGCGTGGGCTGCTTTGCCTATTCGCCGGTCGAGGGCGCAAGTGCCAATGACCTGCCCGGCGCGTTGCCAGAAGAGGTGCGCGAGGAGCGCCGCGGCCGGCTCATGCAATTGCAGGAATCCATCAGCGCGGCCAGGTTGGAGGCCAAGATCGGCCGTATTTTGACAGTATTGATTGACCAGTCCGAGCCCGGCCACGCAATCGCCCGCTCGGCTGCGGATGCGCCGGAAATCGACGGTGTCGTGCACATCGACAAGGCACGCGGGTTGAAGGTCGGTGATTTCGTCGATGTCGAAATCGTCGATTCGGATGCGCACGACCTGCATGCACGACCGCTGGGCAGGGAAGCCGGTGCGGCCAAGCGCCGCCAAGCTCGCGCGCATGGAGCTCAAGCTGGCAAGACATCTGCAAAAGCGCTAGTCGACGGCAAGCCGGGCAGCGCAAAACCGCGCACGGCGCGACGCGTCAAGTAGAATTTCCGGAACCCCTGCAAGGAGCAAGAAAATGGCAATTCGTGAAGTAGTGGTAGTCGGCGCAGCCCGCACGGCAATCGGTGATTACGGCGGTGCGCTCAAGGAGGTGCCGGCAACGGCGCTGGGCGCGGCAGCCATCCGCGAGGCGGTGGCACGCGCCAAGGTGGACCCGGCGTCCATCGGGCACGTGGTCATGGGCAACATCATCCAGGGCGAAGCGCGCGACATCTACCTGTCGCGCGTTGCGGCACTGGATGCCGGCCTGCCGGTGGGCACGCCTTGCCTGACGGTGAACCGCCTGTGCGGTTCGGGCCTGCAGGCTATCATTTCCGCGGCTCAGCACATCATGCGCGGCGACATCGATTGCGCAGTCGGCGGCGGTGCGGAGAGCATGAGCCGCGGTGCCTACATCATGCCGTCGGCGCGCTGGGGACAGCGCATGGGCGATGCGGCGGTCATCGACATGATGACGGCTACGTTGCACGACCCCTTTGGCCATGGCCATATGGGCGTCACGGCGGAGAATATTGCAGCCAAGTACGGCATCACGCGCGAGCAGCAAGACGCGTTTGCTCTCGAAAGCCACAAGAAGGCCGCGGCTGCCATTGCGAATGGCCACTTCACCAGCCAGATCGTTCCCTATGAATTGAAGACTCGCAAGGGCGTGGTGCAATTTGCCTCTGACGAGCATGTTCGCCCCGAGGCCAAGATCGAGGACATGTCCAAGCTCAAGCCGGCGTTCAAGAAGGATGGCACGGTAACGGCGGGCAACGCATCGGGTATCAACGATGCGGGTGCCGCGGTGGTGATCATGGAAGCGGGGGCGGCAGCGAAGCAGGGCCTGAAGCCGATGGCGCGCCTGGTGGCCTATGCCCATGCGGGCGTCGAGCCGCAGGTCATGGGCCTGGGTCCCATTCCCGCCTCCAAGCGCGTGTTCGAGAAGGCCGGCCTCAAGCCCTCGGACATGGACATCATCGAGTCCAACGAGGCGTTTGCCGTGCAGGCTTTGGCAGTGACGCGCGATCTCGGCCTGGATCCGGCCAAGGTGAATCCCAATGGCGGTGCGGTGGCGCTGGGCCATCCGGTCGGCGCTTCGGGTTGCATCATCACCATCAAGGCGCTGTACGAACTGCAGCGCACGCAAAAGCGTTATGCGCTGGTGACCATGTGCATCGGCGGCGGGCAGGGCATCGCGGCGATCTTCGAGCGCATGTAGCAGGAATGGCACTGACTTAAGCGCCGAAATCCGGGACAAAGAATAAACCGACTTTGCTTTATTCAGAAACCGCATTTTTGTACGGATGATGTTTATCCGTATAAAAACGCGGTTGGCCCGCGGCAGCCCTGCCAAAACCCGCACGAACGAAAAATCCGTTCGTGCGGATCATTGTTTTCGCGCGGATGATGAAGCCATCCGCACGAAAACAATGATCTTCAGTAAGCCGCTCGCAGCGGGAGGGGGAGCCAAAAACCCTTGAGTAAGTGCCATTCCGACCAGTACAGGTATTGCGGTTCCCCGTGCGTGCACGGACGTGAAGAAGCCCGGGCATTACCCCGAGCGTTTTTCATGCTTCTCGCACAAGGGCAGGTGACGATCAGCCAGCCTCGGGCCGCAAATGCGGAAATAGCAGCACGTCGCGAATGCTGGCGCTGTTGGTGAGCAGCATCACCAGGCGGTCGATGCCGATGCCTTCACCGGCGGTGGGCGGCATGCCGTGTTCCAGCGCGCGGATGTAGTCGGCGTCGAAGAACATGGCCTCCTCGTCGCCGGCGGCCTTGGCGCTGGCCTGCGCGTCGAAGCGCGCGGCCTGGTCCTCGGGGTCGTTCAATTCCGAGAATCCGTTCGCCAATTCGCGGCCGGTGATGAAGAGCTCGAAACGATCGGTGACTTCTGGGTTGGCATCGTTGCGGCGCGCCAGCGGCGAGACTTCGGCGGGATAGTCGATGATGAACGTGGGCTGGATCAGCTTGTGTTCGGTGGTCTCCTCAAACAACATCAATTGCAGGGCACCCAGGCCGGCTGTTTTCGGGGCGTCCACCCCGAACCGCTTGAGCGCGGTCACGACGAAGTCGCGGTCCGACAGTTGTGCTTCGGTGTAATCCGGATTGAACCTGCAGATCGCCTGCGTGGTGGTGAGGCGCGCAAAGGGTTGCCCGAGGTCGATGATGTGCTCGCCGTAGGGCACCTGCGAGGTCCCCAATACCTTTTGCGCGACGCTGCGCAGCATCTCTTCGGTGAAGCTCATGAGGTAGCGATAGTCGCGGTAGGCCTCGTAGAATTCGATCATGGTGAATTCGGGGTTGTGGCGCGTCGACATGCCCTCGTTGCGGAAGTTGCGGTTGATCTCGAACACCTTCTCGAAGCCGCCGACCACCAGCCGCTTCAGGTAGAGCTCCGGGGCGATGCGCAGGTACAGCTTCATGTCGAGCGCATTGTGGTGCGTCTCGAACGGTTTGGCACTGGCGCCGCCCGGGATCGGCTGCATCATCGGGGTCTCCACCTCCAGGTAGCCCTTGTCGACCATGAAGGCGCGGATCTCCTGGACGATCTGGCTGCGGCGCCGGAACACCAGCCGCGTGTCCTCATTGGTGATCAGGTCGACATAGCGCTGGCGGTAGCGGGTGTCCGGATCGGTGAGCCCGTGGAATTTCTCGGGCAGCGGGCGCAGCGCCTTGGCCAGCAGCCTGAGCGCGCGTGCCTGGATGGTCAGCTCGCCCGTGCGGGTGCGAAACAGCGTGCCTTCGATGCCGAGAATGTCGCCTATGTCCCAGTGCTTGAAGGCCTGGTGCGCGTCGACGCCGGTGCCGTCGTTGGTGACGTAGATCTGCATGCGCCCGCCCATGTCCTGCAGCGTCGCGAAGCTGGCCTTGCCCATGACGCGCTTGAGCAGCATGCGGCCCGCGAGTTGCACCGAAACGGGGGAGGCCTCCAGTTCTTCCTTGGTCTTGCCGCCATGTGCCGCATGGATGTCGCCGGCCACGTCGCGCCGCTCGAAATCGTTGGGGAACGGATTCGATGTGCTGCGCAACGCCGTGAGCTTGGCGCGCCGCTCGGCGATCAGGTGGTCGGTGTCGACCGGCTCGGTCGTTGCCTGTGTTTCATTCTTGCTGTCTGCTGACATGCTGTCTCCGGCTTGGTTCCTGGTCCCGCATTGGCGTCTGGTTTCGGCTGCGCCGATGTCTAGACGCCTTGCTTGAGGCTGGCGCTGATGAACGGATCGAGGTCGCCGTCGAGCACGCCCTGGGTATTGCCGACTTCCACGTTGGTGCGCAGGTCCTTGATGCGCGACTGGTCGAGGACATAGGAGCGAATCTGGTGTCCCCAGCCGATGTCGGTCTTGCTGTCCTCGAGCGCCTGCTTGGCTTCATTCTGCTTGCGCAGCTCATGCTCGTACATCTTCGACTTGAGCATTGCCATGGCTTCCGCCCGGTTGCGGTGCTGCGAGCGGTCGTTCTGGCATTGCACCACGATGTTGGTCGGCAGGTGCGTGATGCGGACTGCGGACTCGGTCTTGTTGACGTGCTGCCCGCCGGCGCCCGAGGCGCGGAACACATCGATGCGCAGATCGGCCGGGTTGATCGAGATCTCGATGCTCTCATCGACTTCGGGATACGCCGAGACACTGGCAAACGAAGTGTGGCGGCGCGCGTTGGAATCGAAGGGGGATTTGCGTACCAGGCGGTGCACGCCGGTCTCGGTGCGAAGGTGCCCGAAGGCGTAGGGGCCGGACACCTTCAGTGTGGCGCTTTTCAGGCCGGCCACCTCACCCGGGGACTCCTCGAGCACATCGACGGTGAATTTCTTTCGCTCGCAGTAGCGGATGTACATGCGCGTGAGCATCTGCGTCCAGTCCTGCGCCTCGGTGCCGCCGGAGCCCGACTGGATGTCGAGGAAACAGTTGTTGGGGTCCTGTGCATTCGAGAACATGCGCTGGAACTCGAGGTCTGCGGCCATCTTCTCGACCGCCACAAGATCGGATTCCACTGCCGCGAGGGTGGCGTCATCGTTCTCGTCGCGCGCCATGGAAAACAGTTCCCCCAGATCGCGCAACTGCTGCCCGGCCTGCGTGAGGGAGCCGACCACGCCTTCGAGGAGTTTTTTCTCCCGGCCCAGTTCCTGTGCCCGCTGGGCGTTGGACCAGATCTTGGGGTCTTCCAGTTCGGTGGAGACCTCGATCAGGCGGCGTTGCTTGCGCTCGAAGTCAAAGATACCTCCGCAGCTCGGCGGTCCTGGCGTCCAGACCGGCGAGCGAATTTGCTATGACGTTGATGCGTTCAGCTTCCATTCTGCGCCCGGAAAAGGCACAATTATACCTCGGCGCAGCAGCCGTTCCGCGCATGCCGCACTCGGTGTGAGGTACGTCGGGGATCTGCTTTGATCGCGGGCACGCAGGGGGCACATGGGAGATTCGAAAGCGTGTTCAAATCCCGTCGCGGCGATCGATCACCTTCAATTTAAACCGGGTACTTCCCAGGCAAACAGTGGCAAGTCAATCCCCATCCAGCGTGTCGTCGAAGACCTTCACTGTCATATTCCTGCTCTGCATCGGGTTGCTCGCGTTCGCCCTGTACCTGCAGCACGTGGACAACCTCGACCCTTGCCCGTGGTGCATCGCCCAGCGCCTCCACTTCATCGGTATCGGGCTGATCATGCTGGTGGCTGCATTGCACCGTCCGGGCAATGGCGGGACGATTGCCTATTCGGTACTTGGGATCCTGGTCGCTGTGGGGGGGATGGCTGCGGCCGGGTATCACCTCTACATCCAGGCAGATCCAAAGCGCGCGGCGCAATGCATCGGCAGTTGGCTGGAGCAATGGCTCGATGTGTCCCGGCTGGGGAAAATGGTGCCGCCGCTGCTGCAGTACGACGGCAGTTGCCTGCCCAAGGCCTGGTCATTGCTGGGGTTGTCCATTCCGGAATGGTCGCTGGCCTGGTTTGCGGTCTTTTTCATTGCATTCATCGTGATGATCTATCGTTCCCGGCGCTAGGTTGGCGCTGGATTGGCGCCAGGGCAGGAGCCTGCCGCACTCATCGGGTAAGGCAGTTTCAGGGGGCTCAGTGACGTCACTGCGTCCTTGATTGTGAAATAGGCTCTTGGAATGCGACCTCATTCTGAATCTGAAGGGTAGGAGTTGCCGCAGTGGAAATGAGCAATACCATCGAAGTGCGCGTCAATGCAGTGACGCCGGAGGCCCTCGGGATCCTGTCGTACGAACTGGTACCCGTGCAGGCCGGCACCCAGCTAC
Source organism: Burkholderiales bacterium (assembly GCA_964201515.1). Classification (GTDB taxonomy): domain Bacteria; phylum Pseudomonadota; class Gammaproteobacteria; order Burkholderiales; family SG8-39; genus CAIYPG01. The sequence continues at coordinate 5,855 of CAXNGL010000052.1, read as the reverse complement.
CGCCATTTGCGGCGGGCGCGCATGCCGATGTGCAATTGCCCGGCGGCATGGTGCGCAGCTACTCGCTGTTCAATTCGCAGAATGAGCGCAATCGCTATCTGATTGCCGTGGCAAAGGATGCCAAGAGTCGCGGCGGGTCGGTCTACATTCACGACAAGCTGCACGCCGGGGATGTCGTGTCCATGAGCCAGCCGAAAAACAATTTCCCGCTGGCCGAAGGTGCTTCCAGGTCGCTCTTCATCGCGGGCGGCATCGGCATCACGCCGCTGTGGTGCATGATCCAGCGCCTGCAGGACCTGGGCCGGCCATGGGAGTTGTACTACTGCATTCGCACGCGCGAGCATGCGGCGCTGTTGCCGGCGCTGCAGGCAGCGGGCGCGGGCGGGTCAGGCAAGGTGCATTTCAATTTCGACCACGAGCCGGGCGGCAAGGTGCTTGACCTTGCGCCTGTCATCGCCGCCCAGCCGCCCGGAACGCACATGTACTGCTGCGGTCCCCTGCCCATGATTGCAGCATTCGAGGCCGCAACCGCGTCCCGACCCCCAGAGGAGATCCATGTGGAGTATTTTACCGCCAAGGAAGCACCGGCCGCGAGCGGTGGGTTTACCGTCGTGCTGTCAAAGTCGGAAAAGGAAGTCTTTATCCCCGCGGGCAAGACGATTCTCGATGCGATCCTCGACCTTGGCATCGAAACACCGTACTCCTGCATGGAGGGCACCTGCGGCGAATGCGTGACCAATGTGCTGGAGGGCATCCCCGATCACAAGGACGTGTTCCTCACCAAGCAGGACCAGGCCGCCAACAAGAAGATGATGATCTGCTGCTCCGGTTCGAAGACCGAGAAGCTGGTGCTCGAACTTTGACCCTAGGGAGCGGTCGGGCCTGCCTTGCGCGCCACGCAGATCAACGAGCGACATTCGATCTTGGTGATGGTCTCGTAAGAATCTTCAGTGATCGTGACGGCGTCGAAGTACTTCCCGACAAGCTTGCCCAGCGATTGCTCGGAAAAATTGTGAAAGTGGTCCGGGTTGTACGCCTCGGACGGACTCGAAGGCACCTCGATCAGTAGGTGCCCATTCGCGCACAGTGACTGCCGCATGTTTTCCAGCACGAAGTCGAGGTGCCTGACGTGCTCGAGCGTGTGGTACGACAATACGATGTCGTAGCTGTCCTTCGGCAAGTGTTCGAATTCGGCATCCAGGTAGTTCAGATTGATGTTGTTGATCCGGCGTGATCCTTCCACCACTGCCCGGTTGACATCGAATCCGATGACCGAATGTCCCTGCGATTGCAGGTAGTGCACGAACGCACCCTCGAGGCAACCAACCTCCGCAATGCGCAGCTTTGTTGCGGATGGATAGGTGCTCAGGATGGATTCGGAAAGCTTGTTGTAGCGGGCCTTGATCCACGGGTCGTAGGACTCATCGATCAGGATGGAGTTCATCCCCTGATGCAGCTTGTCCAGCTCGAAATAATCGACGGTTGAGTAGGTTTCCTTGGCCAGCGCGTCAATCATCCTCGATGCGTTATTGACTGCGGCAAGCAGAATGGCAAATTCGTGAAGACACTCGTCGCATCGCAACACGTCGCAGGTGATCTTGCTGAAAAGGCTCTTCTGGCCGATGACCTGCGCGGTGGCGTCGCAGATCGGGCAGCGGGGCATGCGCGGCGTTTCGTTGGCGTTCATTTTCTGGCTGTTTTCTTGCCGTCCTGATTATGGCGCATAGTCGCCAGGAAACAGGCTGGGGTGCTCCACGGGCGGCGGGAATTTTCATCCAAGCGTGCAATCCTCACGCTGAATTCCGGCCGGACAGTTGCCTCACGACATCCGGACGGCGGAGGAACTTGCGCGTATTCGGCGCGAGTTCAGTCGGTGTGGTATCGAGCACGGCGCGCAGGTCCGCCGGTTCATCGACGTCGATGCCGGCACCCTCGAGTTCGCAGATGGATACTTGCGCGCCGGACCGGGTCGCGCTCTCGACGTGCCGGTTGAAACTACCTTCCCCGTATTCAACCGAGAACCGGTCGATGGGGCGCCAGGCGAGCAGATTGGTGCCGCCTCGCCAGCGGTCGGGCGCAAGCGTGACTGCATGCGGCCCCGACGCGCGATGCGCATCCAGGAATCGCCCGAGTTCCTCGTGGGAGAGCAGGGGCACGTCGCCGTGGATGACCAGCAGGTCTGTTTCTCCCTGGTCGCGAAACAGTGATGCGGCGGCATTGACCACGGGACTCAGTCCGCTGACGCCGAGAGTCGATTCGGCGAGATAGCGCACGCCCGCGGCGCGCGCGAGGTCTTCGGTGGTCGCGTCATTGCCACACACCACCACCTGGCCGATGCCCGGGTGCAGGGTCAGAAGTCCCAGCAGGTCGAGCGCCATGGCGCGCGCCAGTTCGCGGCGCTGCTCGAGGCTGAGGATGGTGGCCAGGCGCTGCTTGGCCTGGGTCGGCGTCTTGACCGGTACCAGCACACGCATCAACCGGCGAGCTCCGCGGCAAACTGCAGTACATCCCTGGCCAGCGCGATGCGCGCAGGCGCTCCAGTCATCACGGTGTGGGCGATGCGCACCTTGGGACCGAATGCCGCTATTGCCGGCGCGTCTGCGGCATCGGCGTGATCGATCACAAACCCGTCGAGCAGGTCGCCGTAGTAGGCGGCCACTGCCTTGGCACTGACCGGCATGCCGAGTTCGGTCATCATTTTTGCCGCCGGTCCCTTGATGGCACGACCGCCGACGATGGGCGACACGGCGATCACGGGCGACTTTGCCTTTTTCAACTGGTCGCGCAGGCCGCGAAGCTTGAGGATGGGATCGACGCTGACAAAGGGATTAGACGGGCAGATGATCACCGCACCGAGTCGGTCGCTGGATAGAAGTTCCATCATGCGGGGTTGCGGCGCGGCCGATTCGATGCCCTCGAAGCGAAAGCCGCTCACCGGTGGCTCGCAGCGCTCGCGCACGAAGTAGTGCTGGAAGGTGAGTTCACCCTTGTGCAGGCCTTCGGGAACGATGACCTTGGTGCGCACCGCCTGGTCCGACATCGGCCACACGGGGTGCCGCACAACGTAGGCGGCGCACAGCTCGGCAGTGATGGCAGTAAGGGTCGCGCCTTCGCGGCAACGATTCTGCCGGTAGAGATGGGTCGCGATGTCCAGGTCGCCGAGGCGAAACCAGGTATCGCCGCCGAGTTCCCCCAATGCGCCGATGACGCGCCATGATTCGTCCGCGAGGCCCCAGCCTTGCGCCACGTTGCTGCGGCCGCTCAGGGTGTACATGACGGTGTCGAGGTCGGGGCAGATCAAGAGGCCCAGGTGCTCGAAATCGTCTCCGGTGTTGCAGACGATGGCCAGTTCCTCCGGGGGCAGGATGGCCGCGAGTCCGGAGGCCAGCTTGGCGCCGCCGACGCCGCCGGAGAGCGCGAGGCAGGTTCTTCCAGCGAAGGGGAGGGTGTTCATTCGTGACTCAGGCGAAAAGGTCGTGTTCGCGCCGGCGGATCAGCGGCGCGGTGCCGGTGTCCGCCGCGACCCAGCGTGCGCCGCGGATCAGCACCACCGGCCGTCCTTCGTCGGCCTGGCCCATGAGGAACGACGCGGCGGCGGCGAGTTCGTCGGCCACGGCGATTTCCGTGATCAGCAGCGGTTTGCCGAACAGGTCGCCGTCGCCGATGCGGCTGACCAGCGCCTGCAGTCCGGCGCAGCCGATGGCGATGCCGGTGACGCCCATGCGCCACGGGCGACCGGCGCTGTCGTTGATGATGACCGCCACATCCGCTCTCCATCGCGCGCGCAATGCGGCGCGCAGGCGCTCTGCGCTGGCGTCGGAGTCCTCGGGAAGCAGGAGCACGCGCGGGTCCTCTACGTCGTTGACGATATTGGACTGGTCGATCCCGGCATTGGCGTACACATGGCCGCGGCGATTGCGCGTGATCAGCACGTTTTTCGCGCAGCGCACCACGTCGGTGGATTCGCGCAGCACCAGTTCCACGAAGCGCGGGTCCTTGCCGCAGGCGCCCGCCAGTTCCAGCGCGCGTGCACTCGGGACCACCGCGCTCAGTCGCATGTAACGGTCTTCGGACTTGGAAATGACTTTTTGCGCGACCGCAATGACGTCGCCATCCTGCAGGCGGGCGCCATCGTGCTCCAGCGCCGCATTGACCAACGCCGCGATGTCGTCGCCGGGTTCGACCAGCGGAAATCCAGGGAGCGCCTTTAGCGAAAGCTCCGGGTGCACTTACTTGAGGCCGGTAATGCGGATGCCCGCGCCTTCGACCTTGTAGCGGCGATTGATCGAAATCAGGATGGAGGTCAGTGCCTCGGCGGCGGCCGAATTGGCGAGCGGGCCGGCGTGGATGCCGCGCATGCCCGCGGCCTCGACAAGCTTGATGACTTCTTCGCGCGCCTCTTCACTGTCGCCGCTGACCAGCACGTCGCAGTCCATCACATGCGAAAGATTGGCGAGGTGATGCGCGGAGATGTTCTGGAATGCGGAGACGACGCGCACCGACTCCCCCAGTTCGGCCTGCAATGCCGCGACGGCGGAGCCGCCGGATGGAAGCTGCACGCGGGCGACCTTCGGCGGCACCAGCGGGACGGTCACATCGACGAGGATCTTGCCGCCGAGCGCCGACTTAACTTCCATTGCCGTGGGTCGCTGCCCGGAATAAGGGACCGTGAGCACGACAATATCGGCCTGCTGTGCTGCAGCCAGATTGCCGTCGCCCGTGACGCGCTGGGCGCCGATCAGGGTGTTCATCTGCGCCGCCGACGCATCGGCGCGTTCCTTGGAGCGCGAGCCGAGAATCACCGTGTAACCGGCGTTGGCCCAGCGAACTGCCAGCCCGCCACCTTCGGCACCCGTACCGCCCAGTACTGCGATTGTCTTTGCCATGTTTCCTGTCTATGCCTGCGTCAATTGAAAAGTCTTGGATCTGGTGGAGCCGGTGCGGGCGAATTTCCCGGCGCGCGGTTCCACGGTCTTGGTGAGCGGTGCGGCACCGTAGCTGCGCGCCACCTGTTCCTTGGCGGGCGTGCCGTACAAGGTCGAGCGCTGGCGCGGCAGACGGCCGATCGAGCGGATCAATGCGTCCATTGCCTCGGGTGGCATTTCCTGACCGTGCTGTGAGCCAGCGGCGCGCGAGATGCTCTCGTTCATCAGCGTGCCGCCCAGGTCGTTGACGCCCGCGGCGAGCGCGAGTTTCACGCCTTCGGGGCCAAGCTTGACCCACGACGCCTGGATGTTGGGGATGAGCGGGTGCAGCGCGAGGCGCGCCACGGCATGCATCAGGATGGCTTCGCGCAGCGTCGGCCCGCGCCGCGCCCGGCCCTTCATGAACAGCGGGGCTTCGGCCGCAACGAAGGGCAGCGGCACGAATTCGGTGAAGCCGCCGGTGGAGGCCTGCAGGTCGCGCACGGCCAGCAGGTGCCGCGCCCAGTGTTCGTAGCGCTCCATGTGGCCGAACATGATGGTGGCCGTGGTGCGAAGCCCGAGGCGGTGCGCGGTTTCCATGACCGCCAGCCAGGCGCCGCTGGAAATCTTGTCCGGGCACAGGATGGCGCGCACATCGTCGCAGAGGATTTCCGCGGCGGTGCCCGGCAGCGTGGCCAGGCCGGCGGCGGAGAGCTCGCGAAGGAATTCGCCGACGCCAAGGCCGAGCGTGCTCGCGCCCTGCGTCACCTCCAGCGGCGAGAAGGCGTGGATGTGCATGTCCGGCAGCACCGCCTTGATTTCGCGGGAAATGGCGAGATAGGTTTCGCCGGTGTAATCCGGGTGGATGCCGCCCTGCAGGCAAACTTCGGTCGCGCCGCGCGCCCACGCCTCTTGCGCGCGGCGCAAGACTTCCTCGACCGGCAGGTCGTA
>CAXNGL010000051.1:0-13419 GCA_964201515.1 Burkholderiales bacterium | reverse complement strand
ATCGCACAGTGGGTGGATGCCGCAGCCGAATCCGGCGCCGACTACCTGATGGTCAACGACCATGTGCTCGGCGTCGAGCCCGCCAAACAGGAAGCCGGCTGGGACAAGGCGTGGATGCACCCGTCCCAGCACCGCACGCGCTACACCTGGCAGGATCCGTGGCACGAGCCCTTTGCCTTGATGAGCTTCATGGCGGCGCGCTGCGAGCTGGGGCTGATGACCGGCGTGCTGGTGCTGCCGCAGCGAAATACAGCGCTGGTGGCCAAGCAGGCGGCGCAGGTGGACATTCTCAGCGACGGTCGCCTGCGCCTGGGCGTGGGCGTCGGCTGGAACGCGGCGGAGTTCGCCTCCATGGACATGAGCTTTCGCGACCGCGGCAGGCGATTTTCCGAGCAACTGGTGCTGCTGCGCCGCTTCTGGAACGAAGACGTGGTCACCTTCGAGGGAGAATTCCACCACGTGAACGCGGCCGGCATCGCACCGCGTCCGGTACAGCAGCCGATTCCGCTGTGGCTCGGCGGCGCCAGCCTCACCAATGGTGTGGCGGCCGCCGCAAAGCTGCTCGATCGCATCGGCCGGCTGGGCGACGGCTGGTGCCTCGACTCCGCCACGCCACCCGATGCCGTGACGGCAGAGGCCATCCGTTTCATCCGCGACACGGCCGACAAGCACGGTCGCGATGGCCACGCCATTGGCGTGGATGCGCGGCTGTGTGTGCTGCCGCTGAAAAAAGACGGGCTTATCGCGCGCGCCGAGGCCTGGGGCAAGGTCGGCGCCACGCACCTCACGCTGGACGCCTATGGAATCGGCATCACCGGGCAAGCAGACGCGGCTTCCCGACTGCGCGAGCTGGTGACACTGACACGAGATAGCTACCGGCGCGGAGAGACGGGCTGACTATTCAAACGTCCTCCTGATTATTGAGAATTGCATAATTCATGACAAAAACATGCCTCTGACGAGGCTGACATGTTTTTGGCAATGATCAATAGCGACAAAGTTCAGCAGGGTTGAGTGGTGTAACTGGCGAAGGAGGGCTCAACCGCTACAGGCGTGCGATACACGGGCACCCCCTTGTGAAAGGGGGCCGACACGCCGCAGGCGTGCGGGGGGATGGGGGCACCCCCTTGTGAAAGGGGGCCGACACGCCGCAGGCGTGCGGGGGGATTTGAGCTGGGCCGACACGCCGCAGGCGTGCGAGGGGATTTCACGGTCGCCATCTCGCAAATCCCCCGGCGGGCCTGCGGCCCGTCCGCCCCCTTTGACAAGGGGGAAGAGTGGCGGCGGTTCTGCATGCGGCTGAACATTGTGGCAAATCAAGAACGTCCTTGAGGCTACTGCGCCCAATCGTTTGCAACCGCCCCTTCACGCCTGCCACACGCCGTACCCCTCTTCGCGCAGGCCGATCGCCAGTTCCACCTCCATCTCGCGCGCCGCTGCATAGGGCATGGGGTTGTAGGCTTCATACAGGGCCGGCAGGAGGCGCAGGCCATACGCCTTGACATAGCGACCGTCCTGGATGCCCGCCATGTGCTTGTCGAAACGCACATCGGGCGTGAGGCCGGTCATGCCGACATAGACGGCGGTTCGGGTGATGTCGCCATCCGGATTGGCCTTGCGAAACCCCGGCTCCATCCACACCGAGCGCGCCAGCTCGATGACGTACACATGGTAATGGTGACGCGGTGAACGCCTTGGCGCCTTGCGCTTTGCCGCCTTGCCCGATTTGCGTGCACGGGTGGCACGCTTTTTCGCAGGCATGCCAGCGGCCTTCTTCGCTGCCACGGTCAGCGGCCGGTGGCGGCGATACCGGCCGCTTCTTTGCGCGAATGCCCGGCGATACAGGCAACGAAGTCGGGGTTCTCGCCGTACAGCAACAACGTCAGGCCGACCAACGTCACCACAGGGACGAGCAGCTCCCGGGGCTGGATCGTCATGCGTCAGGTGTCGCTGTCCGGCGCGGCAGCTGCTCTTCGTAGTTCGACACCTCGACGAGGTTGGCGTCCGGGTCGCGGAAATACACCGAGGTCATGCGCCCCAGCGCGCCATAGCGCGGCACCGGGCCCACCTCCACGGCCACACCAGCCGATTGCAGGGCCGCCACCACGTCGGCGATCGGCGACCGGGTGATGAGGCAGATATCCGCCGTTCCCGGCAGCGGCTTGTCGGCGTGCGGCTTGTAGGGTGCGTCGGCGGGATGCAGGTTGAATTTCTGCTGCCCGAAAGACAGTGCCCGCATGCCCTTGCCGAAGGTCACCGGCTGCATGCCCAGGATGTTCGAATAAAACGCGATGGTCGCTTCGATGTCGCGCACGGTGAGCACCATGTGGTCGAGGCGTTCGATCTTGACGCTCATGCACTGTCCTTTCGTTGCGGCGGGCAATCCCGCGTGACACGGTTATGGTTGAAAGATATGATCATTTTCAACAAACATGCCCGCCTTATTTGGATAATATCCAATATTGTGATCATAAACGCCTGGACATCCCCTCCCGGCATCAGGACTTCTGCGCCTTGCGGCGGTCCAGCAGCTTCTTTTCCTGCGCGGCAATGCGATCGAGCATCTTCGCCTCCGGGTCCTTCCAGGTGGCACCCGCCGCACGCGCCATGAAGGCCACGCACACCGCCTTGTAGACCCGCTCGCCCGACTGCTGCGCCACGACGCCACCGCTGGCAGCCAGCAGAATTGGCATGCCGATCACCGCATCTGGCGGGAACACTTTCTCCTGCAGTTTCTCGAGCACGGCATGCCCGGGCTTCGCGCCGTCGTCGGTGCGCTTCCAGAAGGTATTCACTTCGTCGCCCTCGACGCCGACGACCACGCCCCAGGTGCCGTGGTCGTGGGGCGGCGTGCCGCGACCGGGCAGCCAACTCAACGCCGCGACGGCAAGGTCATGGTCGGGCTCTTCGTGCAACAGCTGGAAACCGAACCCCTGCACCGGGTCGCACTGGCGGTTGCAGCGCGAGCGAAAATGCTGCGACGCTGCAAGTCGCTGTGCCAGCGGTTGCACTTGCTTGAGCACCTCCTGCACGCCGCCGCCGCGTCGCGCGATTTCGCGCAGCGCGCCAACAAATGCACCCAGCGTGTAGCAATCCGCCACCATGAATACCCTTGTTATCGCCGCGTCCGCCCAGCCGCTAACGAGCCAGCGCCTTCTCGATGCGTCGGTCCGGTATCAGCCACATCAGGGCCACTGTCACGTACAGGGCCATGGCTATCCATTCGTTCAGGAAGGCGAGCGGGATTGCGATCAGGTAGAGCACGAGCGACAGCTTGCCCTTGGTGTCGCGCCCGAGCGCAACGGCCAGCGTCGAGTCGCGGCCGTGATGGCCTACCAGGCACTGCCCGAGCACGTAATAGGCGACGCCGGCCAGCAGCAGCACCACGCCATACAGCGCCACCGGCAGCGGCGCGAAATGGTTCTCTCCCATCCAGCCGGTCACGAACGGGACCAGCGACAGCCAGAACAGCAGGTGCAGGTTGGCCCACAGCACCGGCCCGTTGACCTTTTGCGCGGCGTGCAGCATGTGGTGGTGGTTGTTCCAGTAAATGCCGACGAACACAAAACTAAGCACGTAACTGAGGAACACCGGCAGGAGCGGCGCCAGCGTCTTGAACTCGCCGCCGTGCGGCACCTTGAGTTCCAGCACCATGATGGTGATGATGATCGCGATCACGCCGTCGCTGAACGCTTCGAGCCTGCCCTTGCCCATCGTCGCCTCCCTCCCTTTGAACCGGTACTTACGTCCGCCTCGGCGCGCCGGCATCATGCATCGACTCACCATGGATCATGCGCGCGATGCCCGCCTCCGCTGCCACGCGCTCGCAGCGGCTGCACGGCCGCGATGTCGAGTACAGCACCGCCCCGGTTAGCGCGGTGCGCCCGAGCCGTCGCTGCGCATCACGAATGGCTTCGCGCTCGGCATGCGCATCCGCGTCGTTGTTCTTCACCACGCGACTGGGCCCTTCGCCCGCCAGCGCGTCGCCCAGCACCACCACCGCGCCATAGGACTGATCACCCCAGGACTCGGCCAGGCGCTGCATGGCGAATGCGGCATCGATCCAGCGCCGGTGCCGCGCCGAATCGCCGGCCTGTGCGCGAGCCCCTGGCAATACCCCTGCCATCAAGGCCAGCGCACCCGCCGCCGCGCGCGCCATGCGCCCAAGTACGCCGCGGCGCAGATCCCGCAAGGAACGCCGGTTGTTCACAGACCCCCTCCAGAAACGCGTCCCGCCCGCGCAAAAGCGCGTGGCGTGATCTCCTCGCCCGGACCTGCCACCGCGAGAGCATCCCTAGGCTGCGAAGACATGCCCGAAAATAGCATAAAAACAAGGGCCTAAAGACCCGATCAGGGCACCGGCGGGTGGCGCCCGGGCTCAGGGCGAGGGGTTGGCGCCGGCCTGCAACAAGGACTCCAGGCGCTGCTCGCGAATCCCGTAGAAAGACTTGATCTCGCGCACCTGGGCGAGCACGTCGTCGCGCGCAGGCGCTGCGCTTTTCCTGACGGCGAGAATCATCTTGTTCTTGCTGGTGTGTTCCAGCGAGACGAATTCGAACACCTGGGTTTCGTAGCCTTCGGACTCCAGCAGCAATGCGCGCAGGCTGTCGGTCACCATCTCCGCTTCCTGCCCGAGGTGGATGCCGTGCTTCAACATGGGCCGCAGGGCCAGCGGGCTGTGCATCTGCGGGCGCAGTTCCTTGTGGCAGCAGGGCGAGCACATGATCACCGATGCACCGGCGCGCACACCGAGGTTCATGGCCTCATCGGTGGCGACATCGCAGGCATGCAAGGCGATGAGCACGTCGATGCGATCTGCAGCCGGCTTGCCGGCGGGCCCGGCCACGTGCTCGTGGATGCTGCCCGCCTCGAACGCCAGCCCCTCGGCACCGACGGATGCCGCAACCTCATTGCACAGCGTCACCAGCTCGGGGCGCAATTCGACGCCAGTGACGCTGGCCGCCATGCCGCGCACATGCGTCAGGTAGTCGTGCACGGCAAAGGTCAGGTAGCCCTTGCCCGCACCAAAATCCACCACGCGCAATGACTCGCGTCCGACGAGCCCGGCGGATTCGATGGCATGGTCGAGGATCTCGAGGAACTTGTTCACCTGCTTCCACTTGCCCGCCATCGACGGTACGAGCTGCGCCTTCTCGTTGCTGATGCCCAGCCTGGACAGGAACGGCCGGTCGAGCTCCAGGTGGCGCCGCTTGGCGCGGTCATGCGCGCCCTCATCGGCGCGCGATTCCGCGGCGGCGTTGAGCCTGCCGCGCTGCATGCGGAAGTCCCCGCGCCGGTTGGTGGCCAGCTGGATGTCTTCCGAGCCGGTGGTCAGGTGCGCGTGGTGAAAGCCCGCGTCGATGCACGACATGATTTCCGCTGCGCCCGCCTTCAAATCGAAATTCTTCGTCACGTCGCGCGTCTTGTAGCGGTAGACCAGTGACAACTGGCTTGCACCTTTCAGCGTGACGAGGCGCCCCAGCACGCGCCGCAGATCCGGCTCGGCGCCGTGATACTTGCTGAGCGACAGGCGCACGACATCGCCGGTGGCCAGCGCCGCGCCCAGGGCCTCGTGGAACTGCCGGTGCAAGTCTGAAGAATGCGCCGAAGCATGCGCCGAAGGCTGTTGCGGCGCATGTTCCGACGAATGTTCTGGCGAATGTTCGGGCGAATGCACGGCGGCGGGGTTGCGGGTTGATTTCATTGATAGACGCTAAGCGCGCGCCTGATGTGCCGCCGTCCAGCGGTCCAGCTTCTCCCGCGCGCCGTTGAGCGCTGGATCCATCGACCTGTCGTGGATGGGTGTTTTGGCCGTCAACTCGATCACGTAACCGTTGGGGTCGCGAAAATAAATCGAGTGGATGAATGCGTGGTCCGATATGCCCCGCGTGTCGATGCCCGCCGCCTTGCCGCGGTCAAACATCTCCTGAAGCGTCCTGGCGTCGACCTCCAGCGCAATGTGCAGGTCGAAATCGTGCTGGGCCTTGAATTCGAACGGCATGTCCGGCACCTCGAAAAATGCCAGGTAGGCGCCATCGCCCAACTGGTAGAACGTGTGCAGGGTCTCGGTCTGGCGCCCGCTTTTCGTCTCCGTGATCTCCAGCGTGCCAGCCAGGGGCAACCCGAGGAATCCCTCGTAGAAGGCGCGTGTCTGTTCCGAGTCGCGGCAGCGATAGGCATTGTGGTGCAGACCTCGGATCATTGGAATCTCCTGTGTTGCTCACGGGCATCAGACGGCTGGCGAGCCTGAGTATAGCGGCCCGGAACACCCATCCGAGCGCCCTCGTGGACGTGGCGACACGGAGCACCGGTTAGCCCCGGTCAGCAGCGGTCAGCACCAGTCCGCACCGAGAATCGCAATGCGCCTGACGCACCGGCATGGGCCCGGGGCCCTGCAAATCACCGGGATGGGATTACTATTGCCAGTCTCTGCGGCCAGGTCCAGCGGCCGTCATGCACTCATCTGGAACGCCTGGAGGGGCTATTCATGAGCGACCTTGCGCACGTTGTCGGCACTACGACGACAGCCTTGCTGAACGAGACGATCGGCCAGAATCTCGACCGCACCGTCTACCGGTACGGCGATCGCGAAGCCCTGGTCGTGCCGTTCCAGAACATCCGACTCACCTATCGCGAGCTCGATGCGCACATCGAACGGGTGGCGCGGGCATTGCTTGCGCTTGGACTGAAGCAGGGCGATCGCGTCGGCATGTGGAGCCCCAATTGCGCCGAATGGGTCTACGTCCAATATGCCACCGCCAAGACCGGCGTCATCCTGGTCAACATCAACCCGGCCTACCGCACCGAGGAATTGCGCTATGCCCTGGCCCAGTCGGGGTGCCGGGCCCTGGTCTCCGCGACCGCCTTCAAGGGCAGCGACTACCAGGCCATGGTCGCCGAAGTCAGGGGCGGCCTTGCCCAGCTCGAGCATGTGCTGTTCCTCGGCACCCCGGCGTGGAACGCGTTCCTTGCCACGGCGGAAACGGTCAGTCCTGCGGCGCTCGCATTGCGCGAGGCCACGCTCGACCCGCAGGATGCCATCAATATCCAGTACACCAGCGGCACCACGGGCTTCCCCAAGGGGGCCACGCTCAGCCACGCCAATATCCTCAACAACGGCTTCTTCTGCGGCGAGGGTTTTCGTTACAGCGAGAAGGATCGGGTGTGCATCCCGGTGCCCTTCTACCATTGCTTCGGCATGGTGATCGGCAATCTCGCCTGCACCACCCACGGGGCGGCGATCGTGCTCCCCGCGCCGTCGTTCGAAGCGGAGGCGACGCTCAAGGCGCTGCAGTCGGAGCGCTGCACCTGCGTGCTGGGCGTGCCGACCATGTTCATCACCATGCTGGGCCTGCCTGATTTTCCGACCTATGACCTGTCGTCGCTGCGCACCGGCATGATGGCCGGTTCGCCCTGCCCGGTCGAGGTCATGAAGCAGGTCATCGACAAGATGCATGCCAGCGAAATCACCATTGGCTACGGCATGACCGAAACCTCGCCGGTGTCCACCCAGACCGCGCCGGACGACCCTCTTGAGAAACGCGTGGGATCGGTGGGCCGGGTGCATCCCCACGTACAGGTCAAGGTGGTTGATCCGGTCACCGGGTCGACACTGCCGAGGGGTGCATCCGGCGAACTGTGCACCAAGGGTTACTCCGTCATGCTCGGTTACTGGAACGATGCGCAGAAGACCGCACTGGCCATCGATGCCGAGGGCTGGATGCATACCGGGGACCTGGCCACCATGGATGCCGAGGGATACATCAATATCGTGGGACGCATCAAGGACATGATCATCCGCGGCGGCGAAAACGTGTATCCACGCGAGGTGGAAGAATTCCTCTACGGTCACCCCGATATTGTCGACGTGCAGGTCTTCGGCGTGCCAGACCTTCGCTACGGGGAAGAACTGATGGCCTGGGTCAAGATGCGTCCCGGCGCGCAACCACTGACGTCGGAAATACTGCGGGCCTATTGCAGCGGCCGCATTGCCCATTACAAGATCCCGCGCTACGTGCACCTCACCGAAGAGTTCCCCATGACGGTGACCGGGAAAATCCAGAAATTCAGGATGCGCGAAATGGCCATTGAACAGTTGGGTCTGCAGGCGGCGGCTGCGGCAAAGACTGCCTGAACAAACCCGTTACCGGCGCGCGCGTCCCGGCACCGCCAGTACTTGCGGCGCTGCGTCAGGCCGGCCCCCATCCGAGTGAGCGAACGGGGCTGTCATCACGTGAAGCTGCACAGGTAGAAGTGACCACGGATGGGCCGGCAGCCGACCACCTTGCCGCCGAATGCGCCGCGATTGCGCTCCAGGTTCATGATGTCGTCGCTCGGATCGATGACGACGCCCACCCAGTTGTCGACCACACCGCCCCAGCTGAACGCGGCGCGTGCCGGCGGTCCGGCGTCGAATTCGCACAGCTTGTCGGCGGTGCAGGATGGCTCACGGCCCTGCGCCAGCGCATCGAGCGCCTGCACATAGCGGGACTCCTCGATGGCAAAGCGCACCCAAAGACCGATGTCGCGCACCGGGGCGTACAGCCACACGCACCATAGTCCGAGAATGATCATCACCGCCACCGTCGCCCTGCGCGAGCGCTGCCTCTTGATCGCCAGTGCAGACACCGCGAGCCCGGCAAGCCCGGCGAAGACCACGGCGAAAATCACGAACACCGAGAACACTTCCAGCAGGAAGGCCGTGCCGGAATAGAACAACAGCCACGCGGCAAAACCGCCGGCCCACACCATCGGGTCGCCGCCCCACGGTCGCTCTTCGGTGTTGACGCTGCCTGGGTCCGGAGGATATGCGGGCGGCTGGCTCATGGTTGGCACCATCGCGCGAGCGCCGCCGGTCCAGTCCGTGCGCCACCGACCATCGCTTGGCTAGGAGCGCCCATGCTCGCGCTTCAGCCGCCGAGACCGGCCGTGACCGGGGTCCAGCGTTGTTCGCGTCCGGCCTGCTTTTCCGCCAGCGGCGCATCGTCGGCCACGAACGGGATCGATTGCGGCAATTCCGCCATTGGCGGTAGCGCGTTGGTGTTGAGCGTGGCCCACTGCCCGCGCGGCGAGACATGCACCGCGCCGATGTAACCGCCGCAACCCGAACACACCAGGAATTCCAGCGAGCGGCTGGCGAAGCGGTAGCGGATGAGCTTGGACGCATCGGCGATGCGGAATTCGACGCTGCCTGACGCGTCTGCCATGTTCTTCGAGCCGTGGCCGCGGCAAAAGCTGCACTGGCAGGAGCGCAGCGTCCATTTCGCCGGTGGCCTCGCCGTGTGCAGCACGTAGCCGATGGCGCCGCAATGGCAGCGTCCTTCATAGTCCTTCGTCGCAGTACTCATATCAGCCCTTCCTCCGACACATGACACAATTCATGAAAAATCATATTTACAGATACCCGTCAGTCCTGGATTAAAAGATTATTTAGATATCAATACTAATATAACTTATGGGCTCCAATCGCCACTCAAAGTAGCGCCGTGACGGCGTCTGCAAATGCTGCCGGCGCCTCCCGCGGCAGGTTGTGGCCAATCTTCGGCAACACCCGTCGCTGGTAACTTCCGCTGAAATAGCGCGCGTGGCGCTCCGATCCCGCCGCAGGCATCACGCCGTCGCACGCGCCATGCAGCGTGACGGTCGGCACCGAAATAACGGGTAGCGCGGCAAGCAATGCTTCGGAGGCTGCGTAGCGCGGATCACCCGGCGCAAGGCCGAAGCGGTGGCGGTAGGAATGCACCACCACCGCGACGAAGTCCGGATTGTCGAAGGACGCGGCGCTGCACTCGAAGGTCGCATCATCGAAGTGCCAATCCGGCGACCACTGCTGCCACAGCAAGCGGCACAGGTCGCGCCGGTATTTCGCCAGCCCGGCGCGACCGCGCTCGGCGTGAAAGTAATACTGGTACCAGAGCGGATGCTCGAAGGCTGGCGGCAAGGGCGCATCGGCGCGGGCAATGTCCTGGATGTTGTAGCCGCCCACCGTCACCAGCCCAGCCACGCGCTGCGGCCACAGCGCCGCCGCGACACAGGCGGCGCGGCCGCCCCAGTCGTAGCCCGCCAGCACCGCGCGCTCGATCCCGAGCGCGTCCATGAATGCGATGACATCATGCGCCAGTGCCGCCTGCTGTCCGGATCGCAGGGTATCCGTGGACAGGAAGCGGGTGGCTCCAAATCCGCGCAAGTACGGCGCGAGCACGCGGCAACCCTGCACCGTGAGCCGCGGCACGACCGCGTCGAAAGCGCGCACATCATATGGAAAGCCATGCAGCAGAATGACCGGCCGGGCTTGCAACGGGCCGACCTCTTCGTAGGCAATGTCGAGCACCCCGGCGCTGCACTTCTTCACTGGCGTGCCACTCATGGCCGCGCGCCGTGGCCGCACGCCATCAAGCCTGCGGCCCCTTTTCAAACGATGCCAGGCCCGCCAACTCCGGGAGCCACGGCAGCCTGGAGCGACACCAGATCTGCCGCGAGGGCTTGAGTTGCGCGCGCTGGCGGATGTTACCCACGCGCAGGCCAAGGATCGGCGGGTCATCTCCCGCCGCCGCTGCATACACCGAGGTGCCGCATTCGGGACAAAACGCCTGCGTGCGCTTGGTGCCGCTCTCGGCCGTCTTGATGTAGGTCTTGGGTTTTCCACCCAGCATGCGGATGTTTTCCTTCGACACCTGCACGATGATGCGAAACGCCGACCCCGAGATGACCTGGCAGTCGGCGCAGTGGCACAGCCCGACCGTGTCCGGGTCGATGTCCGCTTCGTACTTGATGAAACCGCAGTGGCAACCGCCGTCAACGCGCATAAGGTCTCCTCGTCGTTCCATCAATAGCCTGCCGCCTGCGTTCAGGCGGCCTTGGCCCGCGCCGTCACCCAGGCGTCCGGTCCCCAGGGCGTCACCGGCTTGCCGCCGGCGTCCTGGAAGCGCTCAGGCAGGTCTTCAACCATGTTCCAGGTTGCCCCAAGGCGGCCATAGCCGACGCACAACGCGCACACCATGCCGAGCTCGACGATCTCTTTCTCGGAGAAGAATTGCTTGAGTTTCGCGTACAGGGCATCGTCGATGGCCAGGTGGTTGGTGGCCATGAGGTCTGCATAGCGCAGCGCGACGCGCTCGGCATCGGTGAGGTCCGCAGCCTCATGGGGCTTTTCCAGCGAGCAGACGAGATCTTCCGTCACGCCGTCATCCACGCCGTCGGCATAGCGCATGGCCATGCAACTGCGGCACTGGTTGTGAAAGGCGATGCGCAGGCGCACCAGTTCGCGAAGACGGGCGGGCAGGACGGCGTGCTGCTTCATGGCAGCCCCGTAGATCGCATGCGCCTTGGCCAATTCCGGGTGGTGGGCGCGGATGCTGAAGGGCCGCAGTTCACGCTCGGACTTCTGGTCGGCGTTCAGCAGCTGGCGCAGTTCAGGGTCAATTTTCTCGATGGGCAGGCAGGTGAGTCGGGACATGGGATCCTCCGATGTGGGTGCGGTGCAATTCAGGGTTGCCTGGCGCGCCGGCAACAGGCGAAAGCTTATCAGTCCTATTGCGTCCACGCACAGGCACATGATTGGAGGCGCATGCAAATCCCGCGCCACGCCACGCCGCCTCGTCCCCCGCTACCAAGGCCCTTGTGCGCTCGAACCGGCAGCCAATTTTGCGCTTCTGCTGAGCCATCGTTCAACAGCGCCAAGCCCTGATGTATCGGCACGCATTCGCGGCAAACATTTGCTTGTCCATCGGCGTGCCAGTGAGATATAACACAGCGCTGATCGATGCCGCGTCATCGATTGCGAGTCCAAACAGTCCGAATACCCATTCAGGAGAAATCAATGGCGTCTTACCCGGTCATTTCCGCCGACTCGCATGTAGTCGAGCCGCCGGATGTCTACAAGTCCATCGACAAGAAAAAATACGGGGCGCACCGCATCCCCACCGTGATACGCAAGGTCGATGACAAGGGAAAACCGTATGACGCCTGGTGCATCGATGGCAAGGAATACATCAAGAACGTGGGCGTGACCAATGCTGGCGTGCGCTTCGAGGACAAATCGAAGATCGCCGACGGGGCGCTATGGGAGGATGCACCCAAGGGTGCCTACGAACCCACCCCCATGCTCGAGGCGTTGATGAAAGACGGCATCGGCGGCGCCGTGGTGCAGGCGACCAACACGTTCTTCTTCTACCACTGGGAAGACAGCGAAATGATCGACGTGGTGTGCGCGTCGTTCAACGACTGGATGGGGGAATTCTGCAAGGTGCATCCGGACCGCATCAAGGGCATCGGCGCGGTCAACGTGGACAATGTCGACGTGGCCTGCAAGGAACTGGAGCGCTGCGCCAAGCTCGGCCTGTCCGGGTCGTTCATCCCCGTGGCGCCCCTGCCCGGCCGCCCCTATCGCGACCCCTTGTACGAAAAGCTGTGGCAGACGGCCGCAGCGCTGGAAATGCCGCTCTTGATGCACATCGCCTCGCACCGCGCCGGCATGAGCGCCGAAATCGACGCCGTATGGAAATCGGAGCCGATCTGGCCCGCCGGCATGCGCCCGACGCAGGATTACTGGGTGCGTTACGCCATGACCGACATGATTTTCGCCGGCGTGTTCGAACGCAACCCGAAGTTGCAGGTGGGTTCGGTGGAGCACGAGATCTCCTGGGCGCCGCACTGGCTGCGCAACATGGACTACACCTACGAGGAGCGCCCGCAGTACATCCCGTTCAAGTCGAAGGAAAGAATGCTGCCGAGCGACTACTGGCGGCGCAACATGTTCGGTGTGTTCACCGAGGACGACATCGGCGTGCGCTGCCGCGACGTCATCGGCATCGACAACATGATGTGGGGCAACGATTACCCGCATTCGGAATCGACCTGGCCGCGCTCCATGCAATACCTCGACAAGTTCCTCGCCGGCGTGCCCGACGAGGACCGCCGCAAGATCGTGCACGACAACGTGTCGCGGATTTTCAAGTTCAATATCTAGTGGTGAGGGCCTGGCCCGGCGCGCAGGGGCGCGCCAGTGCCTGGAACAGGCGTCAATCAAAGGGGGAACCATGAAACACATGAACAGGAACATCGGCATCGCCGGTATCGTATTGGCTTGCGCAATAACAGCCGGCACAGCCACCGCGCAAACCAGCTTCAAGGGCTACCAGGCCGCGGAATGGGCCAAGGTGACGGCCGAGGCTAGGAGGGAAGGCCGCGTGGCAATCTACAGCCAGGCTGTTCCATCGATCATGCAGCGCGTGAAGGCGGATTTCGAGAAGAACAATCCGGGGATCGTGCTTGAAGTGCAGCGACCGATTCCACTGGTCGCGGCCGTGGACAGGGAAATACTGACCGGTTCGGATGGCGCTGATGTGGTGATCAATGTGGATCCCAACTGGACCATCGAGCGAGCCAGGAAGAACGACTTGATCGCGCCCAGCGGACCAG
>CAXNGL010000050.1:0-13429 GCA_964201515.1 Burkholderiales bacterium | reverse complement strand
GACTGGACATGCTGGATGACCGAGCTGAGCTCGCTGAACATCACGTCCACCCGCCCGGCCAGCAGCTCGTTGACGCCGTCGGCATTGCCCTTGAAAGGGATGTCGATGAACTTGATGCCGGCGCGCTGGGCGAACAGCTCGCCCGCCAGGTGGCCGGATGAACCGCGGCCGAACGATGCATAGGTGATCTGCCCCGGATTGCGCTTGCCCCAGGCGACCAGCTCGGCCACGTTGTTGTAGGGCAGGCCCAGGCGCCCCACCAGCATGCGCTGGTTGCGCACGGCCAGGGCCACCGGGACAAAGTCTTTCTTCAGGCTGTAGTTGAGCTTGGTGAAGTAGGACGCGGCGATGCTCTGCCCGGCCGAGGCCATGACGATGGTGTAGCCGTCCGCCGGCGCCCGCGCGGCCAGCTCCATGCCGATGTTGCCGGAGGCGCCGCCGCGGTTTTCCACGACGACGCTGGTGCCCAGCGTCTGGCCGATCTGCTGGGCCAGCACGCGGGCGGTCACGTCGGTGGCGCCGCCGGGCGTGTAGGGAACGATGAAGCGGATCGGCCGATCCGGCCATGCGGCATGTGCCAACAACGGCGCGGCCAGCGCGGCGGCGACCAGCAGCCGGCGCAGGGGGTTCTGGAGTGTGGAAGTCATGTCTGCCTCTTTATGAAAATAGGGGGGATTATTTTTGGGCACCGTTCGCCAGGCCCGTTCGCACTGAGCTTGTCGAAGGGTCCACTCGAGTGATGCGGTGCAACGCCGCAAACGCTTCGACAAGCTCAGCGCGAACGGAGGTTGGGGACCTGGCTGTAAAAAGGATGATTTCTTCATTGCAGCGAAAACCCTCCGTCCACGATCAGCACCTGGCCGGTCATCATCGCGGCGTGGTCGGACAGGAGAAAGCCAACCGGCCCGGCGATGTCTTGCGGCTCGGCGATGCGCTTCATCGGAATCATTTCCATCCGCTTGGCGGCGTATTCGGGATTGGCGAACAGCTCGGCAGTGAGCGCAGAAGAAACGACGCCCGGCGCGACTGCATTGACCCGCACCTTGGGTGCCCATTCCACGGCCAGCACCCGGCTCAGGTGCGACACGGCTGCCTTGGAAGCGCCGTAAGCAACACCAGTGCGCGCGGCAATGGTGCCCACCACACTGGAGATGTTGACGATGCTGCCGCCGTGCTCGCGCAGTGCCGGCCCAAAAGCCTGGCAGCTGCGGAAGACGCCCGAGAAGTTGACGTCCACCACGCGCGCCCATTCCTCCTCGGTGTAGTCCTCGAACTTGCGCCGGATCTGGAAGCCGTGGCAGTTGACCAGGCCATCGACCGGCCCGCCCTCGCGCTCGATCTCGGCCCGCGCCGCATCCAGCGTCTCGCGCCGGGCCACGTCGGCCTGCACGAAGCGGGTTCCCGCCACTTGCTGCGCGGGCTGCGCCAGGTCCAGCACGAACACCCGCGCGCCCAGGGCCGCCAAGTGGCGGGCGATGGCCGCCCCGATGGCACCCGCGCCGCCGGTGAGCGCGATGCGCCTGCCGGTGAGCATGCCGCGCGCCTGGATGCGCGCGTTCCGGTCCTTGTCGGTCTCCTGCATGTGCTTGTGCTTACTTGGAGAGGGACTGCAGCACTTCGTCGGTCGTGCGGCTGCGCCCCATGCGCGGGAAGGTAACCTTTTGCGTGATCGCATGCGCTTCGGCCGAGGGGCTGGCCATGGCGTCGGTGACGAACACCTGGTCGAAGCCGCGCTCGAACGCGTCGCGCGCCGTCGACTCCACGCCCACGTTGGTGGAGATGCCGGCCAGCACGATGGTCTTGATGCCGCGGCGGCGCAACTGCAGCTCCAGGTCGGTGCCGTAGAAGGCGCCCCATTGGCGCTTCATGATCTTGATGTCGCTGTCCTGCGGCTCCAGCTCGGCGACCACGCTCGACCAGTTGTCGGGCTTGGCGCTGCCTGCGGGCGCGGGCGGCGTGTCCAAAGTAGGGGCCAGGCCATCCTTGCCGTCGGCCGAGGTGCCCACGGTGACCAGCACCACCGGCATCTTGGCAGCACGGAAGGCCTGCGCCAGCTTCTTGCCGCGGGCGACGACCTCCTGGCTGGACTGGGGCTGCACGGTCATGGAGACGATGCCGTATTGCAGGTCGATGAGGACCAACGCGGTGGACTTGGGGTCGAGGTTGAGAGCGGGAGTGGTCATGTTTTTTCCGTGGGGTTGATGGTTGGGTTGATGGCTGGGTTGATGAAAATTGATTTGAACGAAAGGTAGATTCTCGTGTTGGTTCGATCGGGACCTTAGGCGCAGGCCGGCGCGGTTTGCAACAGGTCGCGCAGCACGCTTTTCGGCAGGCCACCCGCCGCCATGAGATGGCGCTCGGCGGCGGTGCGAACCTCCGGTTGAACCTCGAAGCGGATCACGGTGCCGTCGCTGCCGGTGGCGATGACGCGCACCGGCCGGCCCTGCGCCACGCCGGCCTCCACGCCCTCGAAAGCGAACAGCTCCGATCCATCCAGCCCCAGCTGGCGCCAGCCTTCGCCTTCGCGCAAACGCAGCGGCAGCACGCCCATGCCGATCAGGTTGGCCCGATGGATGCGCTCGAACGATTCGGCGATGACGGCCTTCACGCCCAGCAGCGCCGAGCCCTTGGCCGCCCAGTCGCGGCTGCTGCCCGTGCCGTATTCCTTGCCGCCCAGCACGATGACGGGAATGCCGTCGCGCTGGTAGGCCTGCGCCGCCTCGTACACGGTGGTCAGCGCGCGGTCGGGGAAGTGCAGCGTCCAGCCGCCCTCCAGGTCGGGCGTGAGCGCATTGCGCAGCCGCACGTTGGCAAAGGTGCCGCGGACCATCACTTCGAAGTTGCCGCGCCGGCCGACGAAGGTATTGAAATCGCGCGGCGCCACGCCGGCCTGCACCAGGTACTGGCCGGCCGGTGTGTCCACCGGAATTTCGCTGCTGGGTGAAATGTGGTCGGTGGTCAGGGAGTCGCCGAAGGCGCAGAGCACGCGGGTGCTGCGCAGCGCCTGCGCAATTTCGGCAATGCCGTCGGCTTCGCCGATGCCGCCGGCGAAAAACGGCGGCTCGCGCAAATACAAGGACTGCGTGTTCCACTCGTAGCGCGGGCCGGTCGCAGCGCTGCTGTTCCACTCCTGCTCCTGCATGTCGCCAGCACCTGCAGCGGATCCGATGAAGGTCCCTGGTTCAGTAACGCGCGCAACCAAGGCCTGCACCTCGTCAGCTCCAGGCAGCAGCTCATGCCAGAACACCGGCCGGCCTTGCGGGTCCTGGCCCAGTGGCTCATTCGCCAGGTCGATGTCGATACGGCCAGCCAGCGCGTAGGCCACCACCAGCGGCGGCGCGCCGATGTAATTGGCGCGCACCAGCTTGTGGATGCGGCCGGGAAAGTTCCGGTTGCCGGACAGCACCGCGGCGGCGACCAGCTGGCGCTGCTCGATCTCGCGGGCGACGGCTTCGGCCAGGGGGCCGGACTTGCCGCCGCAGGTGGTGCAGCCGAAACCGATAAGGTGAAACCCAAGCGCCTCCAGCGGCGCCATCAGGCCGGTCCCCGCCAGGTAGCGCACGACCGACGGTGAGCCCGGGGCGAGCGAGGTCTTCACCCACGCCGGCGGACGCAGCCCCCGCGCGACCGCGTTGCGCGCCACCAGCCCCGCGGCGAGCATGACCTGCGGATTGGAAGTGTTGGTGCAGGAGGTGATGGCGGCGATCACCACCGCGCCCTGCGGCATCGCGCCGCTCGCATCCGACGCCGGCTTGGAATCGCCAAAGCCTCCCGCCGACATGGGCGCCTGCATGCGGCGCCGAAAATCCTCGGCCACCGCGCCCAGCCCCATGCGGTCCTGCGGGCGCTGCGGGCCGGCGAGGCTGGGCTCGGCTTGGCCGATGTCGATTTCGATCACGCGGCTGTAGTCGGGCGGCGTACTGTCGTCCAGCGCGCGGAACAGCCCCAGCTTGCGGCAATAGGCTTCCACCAGCGCCAGCTGCGCCTCGCTCCTGCCGGTCTCGCGCAGGTAATCCAGCGTGCGGCTGTCTACGGCGAAGTAGCCGCAGGTCGCGCCGTATTCCGGCGCCATGTTGGCCATCGTCGCCCGCTCCGGCACGGTCAGGGCCTGCGCGGCGGAACCGAAGAATTCCACCGCGCAGTTGGTGACCTGCGCGCGGCGCAGCCGCTCGGTCACCAGCAGCGCGACGTCGGTGGTCCAGACCGCAGGCGATGCAGCGCCGACCAGCCGGACGCCGACCACCTCGGGCAGCGGGAAGGTGTAGGCATGGCCCAGCAGCGCGGCCTCCGCATCGATGCCGCCCACGCCCCAGCCAAGCACGCCCATGCCATTGACCATGGGCGTGTGCGAGTCGCCGCCGATGACGAAATCCGGGAACGCCCAGTCCACACCCTCATGCGCGGCGCTCGCCACCACCGTGGCGATGCGCTCCAGGTTGACCTGGTGGATGATGCCGCTGCCGGGCGGATAGACCGTGAGCCCGCGGAAGGCCTGCTGGGCCCAGCCGATGAAGGCGTAGCGCTCGGCATTGCGCTCCAGCTCGCGGCGCATATTGGTCTTCATCGCATCGACGCTGCCCCAGGCATCGACCTGCAGCGAATGGTCCACCACCAGGTCCACCGGCACCCGCATGTCCACCCGCGCGGGATCGCCGCCGGCTCGGGCCAGCGCGTCGCGCAGGGCCGCCAGGTCCTGCAGCACCGGCAGGCCGCTGGAGTCCGGCAGGATCACCCGCGCCACGTAAAGCGGCAGGTCCGCGCCCACGTTCGCGGGCGCATCGACCAGCAGCTCGATCTCTTCATCGGCCACCGCGCGGCCCAGCATGCGCGAACGCAGCAGGTTCTCCAGCAGGATGCGGATGACGTACGGCATCCGCTCCAGGTCGCCCCCGCGTTGCGCGACGCTGCGGCGCAGGTCCACCACGCGCCATTGCCGGCCAGCGACGGCCAGGCTGGTATGGAAGGGACGCATAGGGGATGGTGCGGGAGGAGTCAAGACGGCAGAGTGTTAACAGTTGGGCCGCAAGAGCACTGCCACGGCTGGCCGCAGTTTAGCGCGAAGAAGCTGCTTTTCATTGGCAATCATGGAAAACCCTGGAATGCCGTTCAACGCAGCAGTTTCCGCGCAAACCCAAAGTGTTGACACTTGGCAGGCGCTTCACTACAGTCCAGCTCATGCCTGCCGCGCTCGATTCCCCGCAAGAAGCGAAGTCCCCTCCGCTGGCGGACGCCATCCTGGGCGAACTGCTGCAGCGCATCTACGACGGGCGCCTGGCGCAGGGCGATCCGATCAACGAGGCCGTGATTGCCGAAGAGTTCGGCGTCAGCCGCGGCCCGGTGCGTGAAGCCGTGCGCCGGCTGCAGGGCATCCAGCTGATCACCCGCGAGCCCTACCTGAAGGCGCGCGTGGTCACGCTGACGCAGGAGGGAGCGCGCGAGCTGTTCGAGATGCGCATGGCGCTGGAAGGCGTCGCCTGCCGACTGGCCGCGCAGCGGATGACGGAGGACGAGATCAACGACCTGCTGCGCGAGCTGGAGCAGGACCGGCAGCGCACGCTGGCGGGCAAAAACACCAAGAGCACTACCAAGGCATTCGACTTCCACGAGCGCATCGTCCGCGGCAGCCGCAACTCCCGCATCGTCGATGCGCTGTGCGGCGATATGTACCACCTGCTGCGCATGTACCGCCGCCGCTCCTCGGCCGTGCCGGAGCGCAAAAGCCAGGCCTACGCCGAACACTGGCAGATCGTGCGGGCGCTGCGCGCGCGCGACGGCGAGCTGGCCGAATCGCTGATGCGGGCCCACGTGCTGCGGGCCGACGAGCACCTGTTCACCAGCCTGCCGCTCATCACCAGCGACACGGCGGCACAGCGCCGGGCCTGAGCTTTTGGCCGCCATTCTTTCCACACCACTTCCTATTCCATGACCGACAACGCGAGAAAATTCCGCGCGCTGCTGCAAAGCGGCGAGTTCATCGTCGCACCCGGCGTCTACGACGGCTACAGCGTGCGCCTGGTCGAGGCCGCCGGCTTCAAGACCGCAGCCACCAGCGGCGCCGCCCTGTCCAACGCCCTGCTGGGTGTGCCCGATGCGGGCGTGATGGGCCTGAGCGAGAACGTCAACCACTGCCGGCACATTGCCCGCTCGGTCTCGATACCGGTCACGGCCGACGCCGACACCGGCTACGGCAATCCGATGAACGTGCACTACACGGTGCAGATGTTCGAGGAGGCCGGCATTGCCGGCGTGAACATCGAGGACCAGGAAAGCCCCAAGCGCTGCGGCCACATGCCCGGCAAGGAAGTGATCTCCTGCGACGAGATGGTCAAGAAGGTCGAGGCGGCCTGCATGGCCCGGCGCGACGACGCCTTCGTCATCATTGCCCGCACCGACGCGATCGCGGTGGAGGGCATCGAAGGCGCGTGCCGGCGCGCGCGCGCCTATGCGGCCGCCGGCGCCGACATGATCTTTGCCGACGCCATCCGCTCCGAGCAGGACATCGCCGCCCTGGTGGAGGCCGCGGGCGTGCCGGTCACCATCAACATGGGCTTCGGCATCCGCTCGCGCCCGACCACACCGCTGTTCCCCATCAACCGATTGAAGGCGCTGGGCGTGCGCCGCATCAGCCTGCCGCGCATGCTGCCGGCCGCCGCCATCCACGGCATGCGGCAGGCGCTGCAGCTGATGCAGGGCGTGGTGGCAAGCGGCGAGCCGATCGACCGGCCCGACCTGCTGGCCTCGATCGAGGATGTGATGGACCTGATGGGTTACGAGGAGATGCGCGAGCGCGAAGCCAAGCTGATGCGCTTCGGCGACCGCGCCTCCGTCGGCACGGCGCCAGCGGGGGAGCCGGGCCGATGAAGCGGCTGGTCGACCGCGTCGCCATCATCACCGGCGCCTCCGGCGGCCTGGGCCGTGCGACGGCGCGCCGGTTCGCACAGGAAGGCGCGCGCCTGTGCCTGGCCGACCGTGTGCCCGCCGGCGAAATTCTGGAGCTGGTGCGCGCCGACGGCGCATCGGCCATCGCGGTCGAGACCGACGTGACGGTGGCCGGTTCCGTGCAAGCGATGGTGGAGCGCACGCTGGCGGAGTTCGGCAAGGTGGACGTCCTGGTGAACATCGCCGGCGTCAGCTCGCACGGCGCCTCCGACGACGTGGATGAGGCGGAATGGGACCGTGTGCTGCGCGGCAACCTGACCAGCGTGTTCCTCTGCTGCAAGGCGGTACTGCCCGCCATGCGCGAACGCGGCTACGGCCGCATCGTCAACATGAGCTCCATCCTGGGCAAGAACGGCGGCAACCCGCGGCCCTGGATCGATCCGCAAGAGCAAAAGCGCGCCGGCAACCTGGCCTATGGCGCCTCCAAGGCCGGCGTCCATGCGCTGACTTATTTTTTGGCCAAGGAAAACGCGCACCACGGAATCACGGTGAACGCCGTCGCGCCGGGGCCCATCGCCACCCACATGACGCGCAACTTTCCGCAGACGCTCAAGAACCTGATTCCGGTGGGCCGCATGGGACTGCCGGAAGACGTGGCCGATGCGGTGGCATTTTTGGCGGGAGACAGCGCGGGCTTCATCACCGGCGAGGTGATGGACGTCAACGGCGGCGCGTGGACAGACTAGCAGCAACGCCCAGGCACGAGTGGCACACAAGCAAACCAACGAAAAACTGAATCGGAGACAAGACAAGATGCAAGCACAGCAAACCGCCTATGACGTGATCGTCATCGGCTCCGGCGTTGCGGGACTTTCGGCCGCGGTGTCGGCACAGGAAAACGGCGCAAAGGTCTGCCTGGTGGACCGGGCACCGGCCGCAGAGGCGGGCGGCAACACCCGCCACACCGGTGCCTACATCCGGATGAAGTCGGTGGACCAGGTGTCCGACGATTTCGAGGAGCACTTCGCAGCCAATGCCGGCGGCTACCTCGATCCGTTGATGATGGCCGACGTGGCGCGCGATCAACCAAGCTGGCCGCCGCTCTTGAAGGCGCTGAGCTTCGTCGATCCCAACGTGGTCGCGACGCTTGCCAGCGAATCACCCCCAACACTGACATGGCTGCAAGGCCATGGTGTGCAGTTCTTTCCGCTGGACGTGCCCTTCCCCACCTCGGCCCAGCCGCGCATCGTGCCCAGCGGCGGCGGGCTGGCGCTGGTGGAGTCGCTCACCAAGGTGCTGGCGCAGAAGGGTGCCACGGTGCTCTACGAAACCGCCGCCATGTCGCTGCTGCAGGATGACCAGGGCCGCGTCAGCGGCGTGCGGGCGCAAGGCCGCGGCCACCGCCGCATCGACCTGCAGGCCCGTGCGGTGGTGATCGCCAGCGGCGGCTTCCAGGGCAATGCGGAGATGCTGACCCGCTACATCGGCCCGCGCGCGCTGCACCTGCGCGCCATGTCGGTCGGCGGCCACTACAACAAGGGCGAAGGCATCCGCATGGCGCTGGACATAGGGGCAGCGCCATGCGGCGACTTCGGCAGCTACCATGCCTCGCCCTTCGACCCGCGCTCGCGCCGGGCCGGTGCCTCGATCTACATCTACCCGTATGGCGTGCTGGTCAACAAGGAAGGCCTGCGCTTCGTCGATGAGGGTCCAGGCGAAACCGACGAGACCTACGAGAGCGTGACGCGCCGGATCTTCGCGCAGACCGACGGCATCGCCTGGAGCATCCTGGACGGCAAGACCGCCGACCTGCCCAACCAGGCGGTGACGGTCAAGAGCGAGCAACCGGCGATAGAGGCCGATTCGCTGGCGCAGTTGGCGGGCAAGCTCGGCATCCCGGCCGACATGCTGGAGTGCACCGTCGGCGAGTACAACGCGGCCTGCGTGGACGGCCAGTTCGACCCGCGGCGGGTGGACGGCCTGGCCACACGCGGCCTGAACCCGCCGAAGTCGAACTGGGCGCGACCGCTGAACACGGCGCCGTTCAAGGCCTATCCCATCGTCTCGTCCATCGTCTTCACCTTTGGCGGACTGAAGACCGATTCGCTGGCGCGGGTGCTCAACCTGGAAGGCGACCCGATCCCCGGCCTCTACGCCGCGGGCGAGGCGCAGGGTCTTTACTACGGCAACTACACCGGCGCGACCTCGGTGCTCAAGGGCGCCGTGTTCGGGCGCATCGCCGGACGCGACGCGGCCCGCGCGATCGCATGACACATCTACAAACCACGAAGGAGACAACGATGAAGCAGAACCAATCGAATTGCCTGGCGGCGCTGGCCCGCGCGCTGGGATTTGCGGCGCTGGCTGCCGCCGCGCTCGCGCAGCCGGCCGCGCATGCGGCGGACGACTTTCCCAACAAGCCCTTGCGCATGGTGGTGCCCTTCCCGCCTGGCGGCTCCACCGACGTGATCGCGCGCCTGGTCGCGCGGGAGATGTCCAAGCAGCTGGGCCAGACCGTGGTGGTGGAGAACAAGGACGGCGCCTCGGGCGCGATCGCCACGGACTTCGTCGCCAAGGCCACACCGGATGGCTACACCATGTGCTACTGCACGACCGGCTCCATAGCGATCCTGCCGCTGATCGACGCCAAGCTGAGCTACAAGCCCGAGCGCGACCTGTCGGCCGTGACGCATGCGGTCAACCAGCCCTTCGTCGTGGTGGTGCGCAGCAACCTCGGCGTGGACAATTTCAAGGACCTGATCGACATGAGCAAGAGCGGGCGCAAGCTCAGCTTCGGCTCGCCGGGAACGGCAACACCCAGCCACCTGACCGGCGAGCTGCTCAACCTGGCGACCGGCATGGACATGCGCCACGTGCCCTACCGCGGCGATACGCCCGCAGTGCAGGACATGCTGGGCGGCCACATCGACGCCATGATGCTGTCGGCCATCAGCGTCAAGCCGTTGGTGGAGTCGGGCAAGGTCAAGGCGCTGGCAGTCTCGAGCGCCACGCGCCTGAAGACGATGCCCGAGTTGCCCACCATTGCCGAGCTCGGCTATGCCGGCTTCCAGACCAACAACCTGCAGGCCATTTTTGTGCCCACAGGCACGCCGCCGGACGTGATCGCCAAGCTCAATGCGGCGGCGGTGGCCGGGCTGCGCACGGCCGAAGCGGTGGAGAAGATCGGCGGCCAGGGCCTCATCATCGTCGCCGATTCGCCGGCCTCCGCCACCCGCAGCATGCGGGAAGAGTCGGTGCGCTGGGCCCCGGTGGTCAACAAGCTCGACCTGAAACGCTGAAGATGGCCGACGCGCTGTCGATCCACGCCTCCTCGCTGGATGCGGAGGGCTGCTACAAGCTGCTCAGCGGCGTGGTGGTGCCGCGGCCCATCGCCTGGATCACCACGCAGTCCGAAGCGGGGCTGGTCAACCTGGCGCCCTTCAGCTGCTACACCTACGTGTGCAGCAAGCCGCCGATGGTCGGCATCAACATCGGCCGGCGCGCGGGGCAGCGCAAGGACACCAGCCGCAACATCGTTGCGCACGGCGAGTTCGTCGTGAACATCGGCGACGAGACCATGGTGGAAGCCGTTCACCGCAGCGCCGACGAATACCCGCCGGAAGTCAGCGAAACGCAGCTACTGGGGCTGGAGCTTGCGCCCAGCGAGCTGATCGCCACGCCACGCCTCGCCGCGGTGCCGGTGGCGATGGAATGCAGGCTGCACAGCGTGCAGGAATTCGGCGAAACCCGGGCCGAGTTCATCGTCGGCGAAGTGCTGGTGTTTCATTTTCGCGATGGCATCTGCAAGGGCGGCAAGGTGGATACGGCCGCGCTGCGTCCGCTGGCGCGGCTGGGCGGGCCCAATTACGCGGGCCTGGGGCCGATGGTGACCATGGCGGCCGTTTCTCGAACGCCGCAGATGGTGACCGTGACGGATGGCGGTTGAAGGACGGCCAGGACTGCGGCGCGCACAAGATGCACGCACCGCCCCTAAGCCCCGTTGCTGCATGCAAGACCCCTCCCCGTTCGGGCTGAGCTGTATACCCCGTTCAGGCTGAGCTTGTCGAAGCCTCCGCGCGTGGCACCACGCCACTCGGCGCAGGGGACAGATGCCGCCTCTGCAGCCATCCTCAAAACCCGCATTCTGCGTGCACCGCCACCACCAGGCGCATTGCCCGGCAGCCCACGGCCAGGCGCGCCCTCGCTCGCCCCGGTCGCAAAGCCCTCGGCGACGCAGACGATCTCAAGTTCTTCCCTGGCTTCGCCGGCTCCTCCGATCTGAAAATAGTGGCCATGGACCGAACCGTCCTTGAGGAATCTCTTGGTTCCGCCCACGTCAATGAATTGCAGGCCAGACAACTCGCGCGCTGTGTCGCGGACCGGAACGACCAACGCACCCTGGCTCAGTCACGACCTGGCGCGGGCGCAGAGTTTTCCGTGGTCTTCGCAGCGCTGGCACCGGAGTCACTGGTGATGCCATTGTGAGCGAGCACATCCCGGCGTTTGCACAAGCTCAGGTTCGACTCCAGCGTTATAGCGTCCTGCTACAGTGGCCGACTGTCCTAGCACTGCCGGCACGCGGCGTTGCTGATCATTGATCAACACACGGGAGAACCGCCATGACCCAGGCCCACCTGCTCGACAAACTGATTGGCGACGAGGTTCCACTCTTTCGAAACACTGCCGACGTCGAGGCCTTCGAGGCCACGCCTTATGCCCAGCGCATTGCCGCGCACAGCACCTACGAGGCCTTGCAACGCGGCGCGGCGCAAGACCCAAGCGCCCCGGCAATACAGTTCCTGCCCAACGCAAACGCCGAGCAAGAGCCAGTGGTGCTTTCGCACAGGCAGTTCATCGCGGGCGTAACCCAAGCCGCCAACATGTTCGCCGATCTGGGCATCGGTCCGGGTGATGTGGTCAGCTTTCTGCTGCCGCTGTTGCCACAGAGTTTCATCGGCTTGTTCGGCGCGCAGGCCGCCGGCATCGCCAATCCTGTGAACCCTTTGCTGTCGCCCACGCAGATCGGCGAGATTCTGCGGGCGGCCAATACCAAGGTGCTGGTGGCGTTGGGACCCATGCCAGGCAGTGACATCTGGGACAAAGTTCAGCAGGTCAAGGGTCAGTTGCCAAAGCTCAAAGCCATTGTGGTCGTGCACGGTGCCGCCGACGACGCGAACGCAGTATTCAACTTTGACGAGAAGATCAACCAGTATCCGAGCGACACGCTAAGCAGCGGGCGACATATCGCCTCGAGTGACGTGGCTGGCTACTTCCATACCGGCGGCACCACCGGCACACCGAAGCTGGTGCGCCACAGCCACGGCAACCAGGTCTACCAGGCTTGGGCTGTGCGAGTCATGTTGCCAGTGCGGGTTGGCGGTGCGGTTCTTTTCGGCCTGCCGCTGTTCCATGTTGGCGGCGCATTGACTCAAGGCCTGACCACGTTGGCGGGTGGCGGCTCGCTGGTGGTGTTGAGCCCTGCTGGCTGGCGCGATCCCGGCGCGATACGCAATGTGTGGAAGTTGGTCGAGCGCTACAAACCAGCGGTCTTCAGCAGCGTGCCCACGTTGCTGTCTGTCGCATTGACGGTACCAGTGGGCGACGCCGATATCAGCAGTATTCGGTACACCTCGGGTGGCGGCTCGGCAATTCCGGTAGCGGTGTGCAAGGCCTATGCCGAAAGGCTCACAGCACCGGTGCTCGAGGTCTACGGTATGACCGAGACCTCCAGCGTGCATGCCATGAGCTACCCCGACCGGCCGTTGCGACTGGGCTCAGTGGGCCATGCCTTGCCTTACAGCCGTGTTCGCGTCGTCAAGGTTGACAGCGAAGGCCGGTTGCAGGGCGACTGCGCGGTGAACCAGATCGGCGTGGTAGCCATGGCGGGGCCAGGCGTGTTCAGCGGCTACCTGAGCGAGCAGCACAACCGCGGAGCCTTCATCGAACCCGGCTGGGTCAATTCCGGCGACCTGGGCCGGCTCGACGAAGACGGCTACCTCTGGATCACCGGCCGCGCCAAGGACTTGATCATTCGTGGCGGCCACAACATTGACCCGCTGGCCATCGAGGAGGTGTTCTTCCAGCACCCGGCGGTGGCGCTGGCCGCGGTGGTTGGCCAGCCAGACGCCTATGCGGGCGAACTGCCGGTAGCCTATGTGCAGTTGAAACCGGGCGTGACCATCGATGCCGGCGAATTGCTCGAATTTGTGCGCAAGCACACACCCGAACGTGCTGCGGTTCCGGTACGGCTGACCTTCATCGAGGCCATGCCACTGACTGGCGTGGGCAAGATTTTCAAACCCGACCTTCGGCTCGACGCGGCGCAGCAGATGGTCAGCGCATTGCTGGCCGACCTGGTACCGGTTGGTGCCACTGTCGACGTGGCGGTGGCCGCGCATGCGGTACACGGTCATCTGATCACGGTGTCGCTGGCGGCAGTCGATCAAGCCCGACGACCGGCGCTCGAGGCGCAATTGCATGAGCGGCTGAATCCACTGGTGATGCACCACGAGTTGATCTGGATCTGACGACGCTCGGCAACGCCGGGCTT
>CAXNGL010000049.1:0-13739 GCA_964201515.1 Burkholderiales bacterium | reverse complement strand
CCACGCCATCGATGACAGCACCTTCGACAAGCTGCGCCGGCATTTCAACGAGGGCGAGATCGTCGAGCTGTGCATCCTGGTGGCGCGCCACTTCGCATTCGGCCGCCTGACCAAGGTGCTGGTGATCGACCACGTGTGCCCGATGCCGGCCACCGCGACAGCGAATGCCTGATATCCCTCGAAGCAATCGACGACTCCTCATTTCACCGCAAAGGATGCGTCGATGTCCGTCGAGTTGATTCGTGAAACAGGCAAGCGCCTGAGCAATTGGGGGCGCTGGGGCGCGGATGACCAGCGCGGAACGCTGAACCACGTCAGCGCGGAATCCATTCGCCATGCGGCAACACTGGTGAAGACAGGACGGTTGTTCCGCCTCGGATTCAACTACGACGAGAATGGCCCGCAGATTGGCAGCGTGCGCGGCCGCATCAACCCGATACACACCATGCTGCAGCATGCCGGGGACGCCGCGCTGGCGATGCCCGCGCCGCTGCTCGGTCACGGATACACCGACGACATCGTGTTGCTGCCGCTGCAATGCAGTACCCAATGGGACGGGCTTGCACACGTCTTCTACGATGGCCATATCTACAATGGCTTCAGTACCAGCGAGGTTTTGGGTGGCGGGGCGAAGAAGGACGGCATCGAGCACGTCTGCGAAGGCATCATCGGGCGCGCGGTGCTGCTGGACATTCCCCGCCACAAGGGACTGGGCACGCTTCCCCAGGGCTACGCCATCACGCAACAAGACCTGGATGGCTGCGCCGAGAAGCAGCAGGTGAAATTTCGGGGCGGGGACATCCTCCTGCTTCGCACCGGCATGATCCAGAGCCTGCTGGCCGGCGACCGAAAAACCTTCGCCACGGGCAGCTTTGCCGGACTCAGCTTCTACACGCTGGAATGGTTGCATCGAAACAGGATTGCCGCCATCGCCGTCGATAACCTGGCCGTCGAGGTCCGGCCCACCGAATTCCCCGACATGAAGCTCTCGACCCCGTTTCACCTGGTGGCAATACGTGACATGGGATTGACGCTGGGCGAGATATTCAACTTCGAGGCCCTGGCCGCGCATTGCCAGGAGGACGGCATCTATGAATTTATGTTTTCCGGGACGCCGCTACCGATCACCGGAGGGGTGGGTTCCCCTCTGAACCCCATCGCCATCAAGTAGGTATCGTCATGCGCATCGCCGTCGGCGGCTACCAGGTGTCAACCAACAGCTTTGCCACGCAGCCCATGGACCTGGCGAACTTCCAGCGCTAGACGACTCGAACACCCCCCCATTGCGAGGACGGTGATGCAAACAAACAAGCAGGCAACCATTCAGGCAACAACGGAAGGCGAACTCTCCGACATCCTGGAGTCGAACGAACTGACAGTGGTGGCCTCGGGACTCACGGCCACTGAGGGCCCGGTGTGGCATCCGGAGGGATTCCTCACCTTCGTCGATCTGCGCCAGGACCAGTTGCTGCGCTGGTCCGAGGCCGAGGGGCTGCAAGTCATGCGCGACCCCAATGGCGAGGGCAACGGCTGCACGCTGGACTGCCAGGGCCGCATGCTGATGTGCGAGAGCGGCACGCGGCGCATCATCCGCCGGGAGACGGACGGCACATGGACAACGCTGACCGAAGACTGGGCCGGCAAGCGCCTGAACCGGCCCAACGACATCGTGTGCCGCTCCGACGGCACCCTCTATTTCAGCGACCCCATTCTCGCCGTGCCGAGGGACCAGCGCGATCTCGATAGCTCAATCCTGTGGCGCCGCGCCCCCGACGGCAACCTGCATGTCGCGGCGCGTGACTGCGGCTTTCCGAACGGCGTGGCGCTGTCGCCCGACGAGCGCGTGCTGTACGTCTCGGAAAGCTTTCGCGACGAGGCCTGCTTCGGTGAGCGCGAGCGCAAGGAAACCTGCGCGCACCGCTTCCTTGCGGCCTACGATGTGCGCCCGGACGGGACGCTCGACAACTTCCGCAAGTTCGCGGACATGACCTCGAACGCGCACAGCGTGCCCGACGGCATGCGCGTGGACAGGAACGGCATCATTTTCTGCACCGGCTCGGGCGCCACCTGGGTCATCGCCCCGGACGGCGAGGTGCTGGGCAAGATCATCACCCCGGAGTCCACGCGCAATTGCGCCTTCGGCGATGCCGACTACCGCACGCTCTACCTCACCGCCATGACCACGGTCTACAGCGTGCGCGTAAAAACGCCGGGCATCGGCAAGCCGCAGCCGAAGCGCTGATCGCGCGGAAGACACGCACATGGCCATGACACTGGAGCCACTCAAGCCATTCGGGGTCATCGCCCATGGCCTCGACCTCGCACAGGGCGTCGACGACGCCACCTTCGCGCGCATCCTCGCCGCGTTCAACGAGCACGCGCTGATCGTGTTTTCCACCCAGGGGCTGGATGACGACAACCAGACCGACTTCAGCGCCCGCTTTGGCAGACTGGAGGGGTCGCTGCGCGAGATGCGCATGTTCGAGGACCGCCCGGTGCGCCAGGAAATACTCGATGTGTCGAACGTGGGGGCCGACGGCAAGCTGATCCCGCGCACCTCCAAGGAGGCGATCCCGTTCGTGGCCAACGAGCTGTGGCACAGCGATTTCTCCTTCAAGCCGGTGCCGGCCATGGCCTCGCTGCTGCACGGGCGCATTGTCGCGCCCGAAGGCGGGCAGACCGAGTTCGCCGACATGCGCGCCGCCTGGGAGGCGCTGCCCGATGACCGGAAGGCGCTGCTCGACGAGCTGGCCGCGTTCGCCACCCAGCCGCAATTCGTGTATCGCCACACCTGGCAGACGGGCGATCTCGTGGCCTGGGACAACCGCAGCACCATGCACCGGGTGCGCCCGTGGGACGTGATGCGCTACAGGCGCGTCATGCGCCGGACCACCGTCGCGGGCGCCGGGCCCACCGTATCCGAAGGTCGCCCCACGCAGTTTGCATAGCTCGACATACCCAAAGCGGAGGAAAAACCATGGCCGCAAGGAACACCTTCCTGATCTGCACCCGCGACACCGACACCAACGACGACTTCACCGCCGAACCCGGGCAGACCACCTTCCTGAAGGTGCCGGCGGGCAAGACCACGTACAGCCGCGCGGAGTCCATCACCGCCGAGCGCTGGAAGAAGGCCGTCATTGCCGCGGCCGACGGTGAGGAGGACGAGATCACCGGCTCGACCGGCGACATCGTGTTCTTCGTGCACGGCTACAACAACGACATCTCCACCGTCCTGTGGCGCACGCGCGCGCTGCAGGACACGCTGGCCGCGCAGGGCTGGAAGGGCCTCGTGGTGGGCTTCGACTGGCCGAGCGACAATTCCACGCTCAACTACCTGGAGGACCGCATGGATGCCTCCAGCGTGTCGCAGCGCCTGGTGGACAACGCGCTGCAGCTGCTGGTCGACGCGCAATTCCCGGCCGAGGCAGGAGCACCGCCCTGCACCATCAACGTTCACCTGCTCGGCCACTCCACCGGCGCCTACGTGATCATGGAAGCCTTTGCGCAGGCTGCGAAGAAAGGCGATTTCTTCAAGAAGAACTGGCGCATCGGCCAGGTGGCCTTCATCGGTGGCGACGTGTCGAGCCGCTCGCTTGCAGCGGGTTCCGACTGGGCGGCGCCGATGTACGAGCGCATCTTCCGCCTCACCAATTACTCCAACCGCTTCGACAAGGTGTTGGGGGTGTCGAACATGAAGCGCCTGGGAACCGCGCCGCGCGCCGGACGCGTCGGCCTGCCAGAGAGCATTCCCGTCAAGACGGTGAACGTGGACTGCTCGGACTACTTCGCCGGCAAGGACCCGGCCCAATCGGACTTCGTCGGCACCTTCAATCATTCCTGGCACATCGGCGACCCGGTGTTCGCGCTTGATCTTGCCATGACGCTTGAAGGCGCAATCGACCGGCATGCAATACCGACCCGGCGCGTCGACGGCGCTCGGCTCGTGCTGGTCGCAGGCCAATCACGCCCGCAGTTCCAGGACGGCTGGGATGAGGACCGCGATGTTCCGCAGTAGCTACGAGAGCAGGCAGCGGTGCGCCTGATCGGGCGCGCTGTGCTGCGCCATCTGATCGCGGCCCTCGCCGCGGGCCTCGCTGCGGGCCTCGCTGCGGGCCTTGTGCTGCCAGCAGTGGCAGCAGACCCAGCCCCGGAAGATGCCCCGACGGTTGCGCTGCGGGTACTGGAACTCGTTAACCAGGCGCGTAGCTTGTCGCGCCTGTGCGGCGACCGGGCGATCGCCGCCGCAGCGGACTTGACACTGACGCCACCCTCAGCGGCGTCGCCTACGACCATGCGCGCGACATGGCGCAACACGAATACTTCGCCCACGAGGGCCGCGACGGCAGCACGCCGGCCGTGCGCGCAACGCGGGCCGGCTACCAGTGGCAGAGGGTGGCCGAGAACATCGCCTTCGGCGTCATGACGCCGGAAGCCGCGGTCGAAGGCTGGCTGAAGAGCCCGCCACACTGCACGGCGCTGATGGCGCCGCAGTTCACCGAGATGGGCGTGGCCTTCGCCGTCAACCCGGCGAGCGGCGCGGGGATCTACTGGGGGCAGATGTTTGGCACGCCGCGGGAGTAGGCTCAGCCTTCCATCGAGGTCGCAGATAAATCTGCATAACTACACAGGGATCTCCCGCCCGTTGGCCAAAGGAGGCAGGTCAGGCTGACAATTGACCTCTTTGTTGCGCAGTGGGACAACCCCACCATGATCCTGACCCTCGATGCCAAGCGCCGCCTGACAGTCCCCGCAGCACTTGCCCCTGCTTTGCCCGGCGATACCTTCGAAGCCCGTTTCGATGCCGAAGAGAACGAGTTCGTGTTCCGCCGCATCGCGGACACAGGTGATTGGCTTGCCGTTCTGAGTGAGTGCCCGGTGAGCATGGACGATCTGCCGCCTCGGCGGAGAGAGCCCGCGAGGCGCAGGATTGGCTGAGGCGGCTGGTCGATGCTCTCGGCGGTCGCATTCTTGGCTTCAACGTCTCCGTCGCTCACGTCTGGGCCGACCAGGAACACCTGCTGGAAAAGCAAGGCAAGCGCATGCCCGTGGAAGACGGCTACATCGCAGCCACCGGGCGGCGTCACGGCCTGACCATCGTCACGGGCAACGACAAGGACTTTCGCCGGCCCGGCTTGAAGGTCTTCAATCCGTTCAAGGAACTGCCGCCAGTCTGAAGCAGCGCAACGCAATGGATGCAATGCTCGAGATGGAAAAGCATTTCGAGAGATCGACATGAAGGCACCAACGAAGGCCAAGCCTGCGCCCAAGCG
Source organism: Burkholderiales bacterium (assembly GCA_964201515.1). Lineage (GTDB taxonomy): Bacteria > Pseudomonadota > Gammaproteobacteria > Burkholderiales > SG8-39 > CAIYPG01. The sequence goes on along the minus strand of CAXNGL010000049.1, from coordinate 8,466 downwards.
CAATCTATTCGCAGAATTGAGCGAAGGTATCAAGGCATAGGCGCCCTGACGCGAATGACCAGAACATTCGACTTTTCCCAAACGACCAAGCGAACAGCCGACAAACGATTGTCACGCGCCTGATCCTCTGCACACCTGTGAGGTACCTACCGGACATTTTCCGAAAAAAATGCCATTCTAAATACTGGCACTTTTATTCTAGATTCCGCTTCAACCTTAGTATTATCATAGAAATACTGCCATCAGTTCAATAGCGAAAGATTCCCGCTGGGACACACGATGATGCCGTCTTCATCGACCACCAGCAGCCTGCCGGGCGTGAAAGTCGCATTGCCGAACGTCACCGGGATATCGACTTCGCCAGTGCCCACGGCGGTGCCGCGCAAGGGCATGGTGCCGGGCGCGCGGATGCCGATGTCCATCAAGTCGATCTCGCCCGAATCGCGGATGGCCCCGTGCAGGATCACACCGCTCCAACCGTTCTTGACCGCGCGCCCGGCCATGACGTCGCCGAAGATCGCCCGGTCGAGCAGCCCGCCGCCATCGACCACCAGCACGCAGCCTTCGCCGTCCTTGGACAGCGTGTCGCGCACAAGACCATAGTCGCGGTGAACCCTCACGGTGCGGATGAGGCCGAAGAATTCACGCCGACGCCCCCAGGAGCGCATCGGCGTCACGCAAGCCTCGACGCCCTCATTGGCATCGCAGATGTCGGCAGTTTTTTTCATGCTGTATGGCGCGCGCCGCGCCCTCCCTCCGGAATTGATCATTGACCGCGCACTGCGGCGACCGGCGAGGATGCTAGCACGCGGCCCTGGCGCCATGCACGTTCCTCGCCGGACCCGGGCTGCGGCTTTTCCCATAGAATGCCGATCCATGCGCCGCCAGCCATGCCCGATCCTCGCTGAACCATGCCACCCCGGGAATCCGCTGGCGATTCCCCGCTGCTGCGCTCCGGCTTGACTGTGTCGATGGATGGCAAGCCAATGCGCCTGCTGGGCCGGGACATTCCATGGCATAGCCTGGGCGAACTGATCGAGGACAAGGCGGCGCGGCACGGCGAGCGCGTGTTCGCCACCATCGATGGCCGCGACCTGAGCTACCGCAGGCTGGAGGCGGAGTCGCGCCGGGTGGCGCTGAACCTGCGCTCGGCCGGCATCGCCAAGGGCGATCGCATCGCGACATTGATGTTCAATTGCGTCGAGCAGGTCGTCACCTGGTTCGGCGCCGCGCGGATGGGCGCGGTGTGGACGCCGCTGAACGCCGGCCTCACCGGCGCCGACCTCGAGCATACCTTGCGCGACTCCGGGGCCAGGGTGCTGGTGTTCGACGCCGAGAGCCAGGCCAAGGTCGATGCGCTCGACCCGGCACTGCGCGCCGGCCTGTCCGTGTACTGCATCGACAGCCCGCAGTCGTCCTATCCGTCCTTCGCGCGGCTGCTTGCCGCCGGCAACGCGGGCGGGGTGCTCGAGCCGGTGGGCCCCGGCGACCCCGCGCTCATCCTGTATACCGGCGGCACCACCGGACTGCCCAAGGGCGTGGTGACACCGACGCTGTCGCTGATCCTGGCCGGCATACGTTACGGGGAGTCGTTCGCAGTACATGCGGGGGAGCGGCATTTCTCGACGCTGCCGCTGTTCCACGCTGCCGCCATCCAGTTCGCCATCATGGGGCCGCTGGTGAACGACATGACGAGCGTGGTCGATCGTCGCTTCAGCGCCAGCGATTTCTGGCAGCGCGTCAGGGACTGCGGCGCCAATGTCATCGATCCCATCGGCGCCATGACCACGATGCTGTGCCTGCAACCGGAGGGCGCGGACGACCGCCGGCACAAGGTCCGCGTGGTCATCGGCATCGTCAACCAGATTCCCGCCGAAATCCCCGATCGTTTCAAGCAGCGCTTTGGCGTGCCGATGGTGGAAATCTACGGCCTCACCGAGGGTGGCGGCGCCATGCTCACCAGCAACCGGCCCGAGGGCTACTGCGCGGGCTCCAACGGCAAGCCGCACGGCTGGGTGGATATCAAGATAGCGGATGAGCACGACCTGCCGGTTGCGCCCGGCGTGGTCGGGCAGATCCTGCTGCGGCCGTTGTTCCCGCACATGTTCATGATCGGTTACCACAACGCCCCGGAAAAAACCGCCGAGGCGCTGCGCGACCTGTGGCTGCACACCGGGGACCTGGGCCGCGTCGATGCCGAGGGCAACCTGTTCTTCATCGGTCGCCGTGCGCACTGGATCCGCCGGCGCGGTGAAAACATCTCCGCCTACGAGATCGAGGCCATTCTCGGCCAGCATCCGGCGGTGGGCGAGGTGGTGGTGGTGGGCGTGCCCTCGGAACTCGGCGAGGACGACATCAAGGCCTTCATCATTGCCGCGGCTGGCGTCGCCGCGGATCCGCTGGCGCTGGTCGAATGGTGCGGCGGCAAGCTCGCGCCCTTCAAGGTGCCGCGCTATTTCGAATACGTCGCGGATTTTCCGCGCTCGATTACCAAGCGCGAGATCGAGCGCTCGGTGCTGAAGAAAATGCCGAACCTGAGTGCCTGGGATCGCGAGAAAGTGCTGGGACGGTTGAGCGGGCAATCGTCGCGGTAGTGGAGCGCCCGCGGCGCGGGTGCGCCGACTGCAGCGTCGGGCCCCGCGGCCCGGCTACCGGGTCGATGCGCGCAGCAGCTTCAGCTCGTCGCGCGCCGCGCGTTCAAGCCCTTCGCGGTAGCGCGGATCGGCCAGCGCAATCAGCCGGCGCGCGCGCGCCTCCATGCTGATGCCGCGCATGTCGAGGATGCCGTGCTCGGTTGCCACGTAGTGCAGGTCGTTGCGCGGTATCGACACGATCGTCCCCGCCGGCAGTGTCGACACGATGCGCGAGGCCGTGCCACCCCGCGACGTGGACTGCAGTGCCATCACCGCACAGCCCTCCGGGGCAAGTGACGTGCCATAGTGGAAATTCCACTGCCCGCCGGTGCCGCTGTAGTGCTGCGGCCCGATGGATTCCGAGGCGCACTGGCCGAACAGGTCGATCATGATGGTGGTGTTAATCGACACCGGGCGATGGTTGCGCGCGATCACCGCGGGATCGTTGACGTAGGAAGTCGGGTGCACCTCCACCGCCGGGTTGTCATGGATGAAGCGGTACAGGCGCTCGGAGCCGAAGATCATGGCCGCGACCGTGGTGCCGCGGTTGGCCGTCTTGCGCGCATTGGTGAGGAGGCCGGCCTCGTGCAGGTCCACCGCCCAGTCCGACAAGGCCTCCGAATGGATGCCGATGTCGCGGCGCCCGGAATCCACCAGCAACTTCACCACCGCGTCGGGCACCTGCCCGGCGCCCACCTGCAGCGTTGCCCCGTCCTGCACGATGCCGGCCACGTGGCGGGCGATGGCCTGCTCCGCGGCACCAGCCACCGCCGCCGATTGCTGAATGCCCACCAATGCATAGTCGGCCTCGAGGACGCCCGCAACGCGGTCGAGGTGGATGAAGTTGTCGCCCCGCACGCGTGGCTGGCGCGGATTCACCTCCAGCACGATGGTCTTCGCGCGCCCGAGGAAATCGCCGATCCAGCCGCCGAACGCGCCAAGGCTGAACAAACCCGCGTCGTCCATCGGCGAGGCGGCCGCGACGAGCAGGTCGATGTCGTAGGGAAAGTGCCTGGCCGCGAGATTGGGCTGGATCGGCCGGTACGAGGCGCGCCCGGCGCGGATGGCCTCGCGCACCGGCTTGTCGAAGGTGAAGTCCGAGACGTGGTACAGGCTGCCCAGCAGCTCGGGCGCGCACGGGTCCGGTGCCAGCGTCAGCGCCTCGCGGCGCATCGGATGGCACAGGCGAAGATCGGCGAAGCGCCCGGCGTTGCCACCCAGGATCTGCATGAAACGGTTGGGCAGGCCGGTGCCGCCGTTGACGTACACCGTTGCCCCATCGTGCAGCAAGGCCAGTAACTGCTCCTCGCGCAGGCACTTGCGCGCGTAGGCGTCGCGGATCGGCGAGCTCAGGGCCATCGATGTTCCTTCGGTGATATCACGGTTACCGGGACGCATTGCAGCGGTGGATTGCCGGTGCGTCCGCCCATCACGCCGACGTCGAGGTCGACGGCGGGGCATCGCGCCGCGCCGCCGCCTCCAGGCGCCCGAGCAGCGCACCGATCCGCTGGCGCGGCTCTTCGTCCGCAATCAGGCGCTTGAACGCCAGGTTCTCTGCAGCGAGCGTGGCATGCGCTTCACCGCGCCGGCTGGCGGCCAGCACCTGCTTCGCCTCCCGCAGCGCCGCCGGGGACTGCCTGGCAACCTGCTGCGCCCTTGCCGCCGCCTGCGCTTCAAGCTCGCCGTCCGCCACCACCCAATGCACGAGGCCAAGGCGATGCGCCTCCGCGCCATCGATCAGCTCGCCAGCCAGCAACAGTCGTTGCGCCGCAACCGGCCCCGCAATAGCGGCAAGCCGATGCGCCGTCATTCCCGCCGGCAGCAGGCCGACACGCACCTCCGGCACACCGATGCGTGATGCGGCTGACGCCATGCGCAGGTCGCAGGCAAGCGCCAGGCCCAGGCCGGCACCGAGCGCATTGCCGCGCATCTCGGCCATGACGATCAGCGGCGAAGATTCGATGCGCTCGAACAATTGCGCCCAGCGGCGGCTGTCGGCCAGCAGTGCATCGGCACCAGCATCGCCAAGCCAGGCCCTGACGCGCGCGGGATCCGCCCCGCCGCAGAAATGCTGCGAGGCCGAGCGCAGGTGCAACAGCGTGGCCCCGCCCTGCTCGGCCTGCGACAGCGCACCTTCGATCGCGGCGACGAGCCGGTCGTCGATGGTGTTCTGCTGGGAACGCTGCAGGGTCGCCACCAACACCGGCCCGCTGGATTCGATCTTGATCACGTCGGTTCTCTCGTCAGGTCAGGTTGTGCCGGTGCGCGGCGCCCGGACAGCCAGCCGCGTTGCCGCGCTCGCATCTGCCGCAGGCGGTCCGGCGCGCGGCCTCGCCACGGGGGCGCTCACGGGCGGCGGTTCAGCCAGTGCAGCGGCAGGCCTGGACGGGGCCATTGCATCGACACCAGTTCGCCCGCCGAGGACAGCGTGATGTAGGCGGTGCGCAGGTCGGGACCGCCGAAGCAGATATTGGTCACGAAGATATCCGGCATGGGATGCTGCTCGATCACCTTGCCCTGGGGCGAGATGACGGTGATGCCGCCGTAGGGGATGTCGGCCACGCAGACGTTGCCCGCGCTGTCGATGGCGAGAGAATCCAGCACCGAGTAGCCGCCGAGGCCAACCAGCAGGTGCCCGCGTTCCCAGGGCACCGGACCGACCATGCGGCGCACCTGCCCCGGCCCGGTGATCTCGAATGACCACACGCGCGCGCTCCACGACTCCGCCACATACAGCGTGCGGTCATCGGGGGACAGGCCGACCCCGTTGGGGCCGTCCATCGGGAATATCGCCTGCTTGATGAACGATCCGTCGGTGCGGGCGTAGAACACCGCGCCGCGATCACGCTGCCTGGCCATGACCTTGCCGCAATCGCTGAACCAGAACCCGCCATCCTTGTCGAACACCAGGTCGTTGGGCCCGCGCAGCGGGATATCGCCACAACTGCGATAGAGGACTTCACTTTTCCCCGTATCCAGGTCGACCGCTTCGATCCATCCACCGGCGTAGTCCGGCGGGGCAATGCCGGGAAGCGTCTTGTCACCTGAGGCGTGGAAACTGAAACCACCGTTGTTGCAGATGTAGCAGCGACCATCCGGGCCGATGGCCGCGCCGTTGGGCCCGCCGCGCAGCTCGGCCACCACGCGCTTGTCGCCGTTCGGCATCACGCGCACCAGCGCCTTGCCCTGAATCTCCACCACGAGCACGCTGCCATCGTCCATGGCCACGGGGCCTTCCGGGAAACGCAGCCCGGTGGCGACGGTCTTGATCCCTGCGCTTTGCATGTCCTGTACTTCCTGTGAAGGGTGATGAAATGAAGTGCTGCCGAAGGTTGCCTTGACTAAGGGATGCGGTCAACCCCGGTTATCGCCGGAGCGGCGGCGCACCCCACCAGCGGTGGTCCCGCGTGACAACATCGGCACCCAATGGCTTCGATCACGCCCCTGCCGCCGGGGCCGGAAATGACAGGATGGCGCCCTTACTAGCCGTGCGCATCCGGCGCCGGCCCCCGATACACACTCGCCGTGACCCCCGCATCCACCGGCATGATGTGCCCGGTGATGTGCGCGGCATCGTCCGAGAGCAGCAGGAGCGCGGCGCGCGCCATGTCCTCGGGCATGCCCACCCGCTTCATGGGGCTCGACAGGGCATTGCGCTCCAGGTGCTCGGCATCCGATTTGCCCGGCCACAAATACTTGCTCATCGGGGTAAAGATGGCGCCAGGGCAAATCGCGTTGACGCGCACGCCCTGGTGCGCGAATTCCACGGCGATATGGCGCGTGAGGCCGACCACGCCGGTCTTCGATGCGCCATAACCGCTGAGCCCCGAATAGCCGAGCAGGCCCGCGGTGGATGCGGTGTTCACGATGGCGCCGCCCCCGGTTTTCAGCATCGCCGCAATGCCGTGCTTCATGCCCAGCCATACGCCCTTCAGATTGATGGCGATCTGGCGATCGAAGTCTTCTTCCTTCAATTCCAGGATATTGCGGCCCGAGATGCAAATGCCGGCATTGTTGAACAAAATATCCAGGCGCCCGAAGGTGTCCACGGTTTTTTTCACCAGCGCCTCGACGTCGGCCGAGCGACTGACGTCGGTGCGCACATAGAGGGTCTTGCCGCCCACCTCCTTCACCACGCGCGCGCCGTTGGCATCATCGACATCGGCGATGGCCACGTGGGCCCCTTCGGCCGTGAAAATCTTTGCCGCCGCCTCGCCCACTCCCGATGCGCCGCCGGTAATGATGGCGATTTTTCCGTTCAGTCTTCCCATGCATTCCTCCACTTGCGTTGAATCTACGCGTTGATGACCGGTCCAGTATAGCTTCGACCCACACGCATCGATGGCGCCGCAAACGCGCAGTGACGAATCGCCGCGCTTGACCGGATGGGGTGGCGCACTTACGCTCGCCACATCCAGGCACTTCGGTGCCCCTCTTGTTCTGCAGGAGCAATTCCTCGATGAAACCCCTCGAACTCGGCGTCGTATTTCCACAAACGGAAATCGGCAGCGATCCGGTCGCCGTGCGCGACTACGCGCAGGCCGCCGAAGGCCTCGGCTACACGCACCTCGTCGCCTACGACCATGTGATCGGCGCCGGCGCGCGCAGCTACGATTCAGCGCGGCTCACCGGACCGTACCGCGAGAACGACATGTTCCACGAGCCGCTGGTGCTGTTCGGCTACCTCGCCGGGCTCACCAAGACCATCCGGCTGTGCACCGGCATCCTGATCCTGCCGCAGCGGCAGGCCGCGCTGGTGGCCAAGCAGGCCGCCGAGGTCGATGTGCTCTCCGGCGGGCGCCTGCGCATCGGCGTGGGCATCGGCTGGAACTGGGTCGAGTACGACGTGCTGGGCGTGCCCTTCAAGCAGCGCGGCGCACGCCAGGAAGAACAGATCCGCCTGATGCGCGAGCTGTGGACCAACCCGCTGGTGACGTTCAAGGGGCGCTTCCACAGCATCGAGGATGCGGGCATCAATCCGCTGCCGGTGCAGCGCCCCATCCCGGTGTGGCTGGGAGGCATGGCCGAGCCGGTGCTCGAGCGCGTGGGCACGCTGGCCGACGGCTGGTACCCGCGCTTTCCCACGCTGGACGGCATCGTCACCGGCAATCGAGCGCCGGTGGAAAAAGAGCCGCCGCGCGTGACCATCGAGCGCGTGCACGCCTACGCCCGCAAGGCGGGGCGCAATCCGCAGGACATCGGCATCCAGGGCTTCATCACCCACAACAATCTCACACCCGGCCAATGGGCCAAGGCAGTGGCCGACTACCGCGCCGTGGGGGCCACGCACCTGGCGTTCAACACCATGAAGGCGGGCTTCACAACCGTCGGCGAACACATCGCGGCGCTGAGGGCATTTCGGGAGTCCGTCTAGGGCGCGCGGATTGCCTTGCCAGGGCAGCCCCCCGGGCGAGACGCACACGTATCGGAGAATCGATGTCCAGCATTGTCGACGCCATTACCCGCCACAACGCCGGCCGCGAGCGCGCGCGCCTGGCAATGAAGTACGCCAGGATGGCGCAGGACCCTTTCATCTTCCTGCGCGGCGCCTGCCACCTTTACTACGACGCTTTGCCCGATGCGCTGCGTGACGCCCCGGCGCTTGCGAAGGCGCCGCTCGCCTGGTGCTGCGGCGACCTGCACTTCGAGAATGTCGGCAGCTACAAGGGCGACAATCGCCTGGTGTATTTCGACATCAACGATTTCGACGAGGCCGCGCTGGCACCAGCCACCTGGGACATCGTGCGCCTGTTGACCAGCATCCAGTGCGGCGCGGGCATACTCAACGCCACGCGCGCCGAGGCGCTTGCCGCAAGCCGCGCCTGCCTGGACG
>CAXNGL010000048.1:0-13870 GCA_964201515.1 Burkholderiales bacterium | reverse complement strand
TCGCTTTCGCGAGTGCCCGCAGGCAAGGGGTCAGGGATAGAACAGGTACAGGCGGTAGCCCGAGGCCTTGACAGCGGAGGCGTCGAAAAACACCTTCACCGGGACTTCGCTCCCGGCCGGAAACAGGCTGTCGGCGACATTGCCCGCGGCACCGCGGGCAATGTAATCGGTTGCGGTGAGCACGCGACGCGCCACCGGCTGGTCTTGCGTGTCGGTGAGCGTCAGTTCGAGCGCCGGCGGCGTTTGCGCGAACGGCGCGCGATTGCGCAAGATGGCCGACAACACCATGACACCCGGATTGGTGCTGTCGGCTTGCAGGTCCGAGTTCTCGATGCTCATCAGCTCGGCGCGTCGCGGCAGCGGTACCTGGCAGCCCAATTCCGCACATGCTTCTTGCGCGTACGGTTTGAGGGTGGGAAACAGCAGCGTCAGGTCGCCGCGAAAATAGAAGGCCGCCTGCGCGACGAGCACGAACAGCAGCATGGACGCGGCGGGCCAGGCGAGCCACGGCGAAATCCGCGCGCGGGCGGGGCGTTTTTTGCGCCCGAAACTGAACTCCGGACGGTCTGTCGTCGCTGTTTGTTGAAACGCCACGGTGTTCGCGTGCGCTGGCTCGTGCGGCGCAACGGAAAGGTCGTGTGCTGGCGGCGATGCTTCGGCTGTGGGCGCGGGGTCCGGCGCTGCGCCAGCATCCTCGGCATGGCGTGACGCGAAGGTCAATTCATCGCGATGTTCGAATGCGCCTTCTGCGATCGCAGGGTGCGCATCTGCCGTACCCGCGGCGAAGTCGTCCACCAGGGCCGTCGCGGAATCGGCTTGCACGACGTCAGTGGGCGATGTCGCCCCGGTGTCCGCGGTGCGTGCGGCGCCACGGTCGCTCGCGACATCGGATGACGCCGCCGATTCGGCGTTCCTGCCGTCAGCGCCATCCTCATCGAAGCGCGAGTGCGGGTATTGCTCGGCGGGGTCCGCCCGATCAGCAGGTGGTGTCTCGGCACGATCGCGCGCAATGTCGTCAGGAGCGGCCCATGATGCGGACTCGGCTGCCTCGACAAGCGTATTGGCGCCGGCATCGAACACCATGCCGCAGTGGCCGCAACGCACCATGCCCTCGCGCAGTGCGAGCTGCTCCTTCGTGACACGGAAAGCGGTGTTGCAATCCGGGCAGCGGGTAATCATCGCCGTGTTCCCGACAGGCATGTCCAGCCTTCTTCTTCGACGCCCGGTTCGAAATCGAACCAGGGGGCATAGGCCGCGCTGACTTCATCGGCCTGCGGGGCGAGCACTCCGGACAGCGCGATGCGGCCGCCGCGCCGCGCACGCGAGGCGAGCATGGGTGCAAGCACCTTGAGCGGATTGGAAAGAATGTTGGCCACGATCAGGTCGGCGATAAAGTCCAGGGGAGCGACAGCATCCAAGAATTCGCCGGCGACGCGGTTGCGCCTGGCGTTGTCGTGTGCGGCGGTCACGGCGGCCGGGTCGATGTCCACGCCGACGATGCGTCCGGCGCCAAGGCGCGCCGCTGCGATGGCCAATATACCGGAGCCGCAGCCATAGTCGAGCACTGCGTGGCCGGCGCGGACATGCTTGTCCAGCCAGCGCAGGCACAGCTTGGTGGTGGGATGGCTGCCGGTGCCAAAGGCAATACCCGGATCCAGCTCGATGTTGATGGCGGACGGATCGGGCGGCTGGTGCCAGGTCGGGACTATCCACAGTCGTTGCGAAATCCGGATGGGCGAGAACTGCGCCTGTGTGCGGCGGACCCAGTCAGCGTCATCAACGGCCTCGACGATATGATCGGGGACGCCCGGCATGCCGCAGGCCGCCGCCGCCTGCGCCAGCAGCGGCTGCGCCGGGGTGCTTGCATCCAGCAGCACGCGCAGGCGCATCAACGGCCAGTAAGCGACGTCGAGCAGCTCGCTGTCGAACTCGTCATACATGGGTACTTCTGCATCCGTCCCGGCCTGCGCATCTTCCGCACTGACCGCCAGCGCACCGGCCTCCATCAGCGCGTCCGACAAGGCCATGGCGTCGCTCGCTTCCAGCTCGAGGACGAGGCTGTTCATTGACATGGAAGTCCCGCACCGGATTTCGGGGAAGCAACTATTCCCATTGTGATTCGCTGACGTCGGGGGGATTTACAAGGGGGGCGGAGCCACTCTTGTTCCAATCCATCCAAGGTCAACCTTCCGCGAGCTGCTTCTTCTGCTGTGCCAATCGCTGCTCGACGTAGTGGATGTTGACGCCGCCCTTGATAACGCGGTTGTCGCTGAGCAGTTCCTGGTGCAGCGCGATGTTGGTCTGGATGCCGCCCACCACCATCTCCGAGAGGGCGATGCGCATGCGCCGTATGGCCTGGTCGCGATCGTCGCCAAAAGCAATGATCTTGCCGATCATGGAATCGTAGTTGGGCGGTACCGTATAGCCCTGGTAGATGTGGGAGTCCACGCGGATCCCCGGCCCGCCTGGCGGGTGGTAGGAGGTGATCTTGCCCGGCGATGGCACGAAGGTGAAAGGGTGTTCGGCATTGATCCGGCACTCGACCGCATGGCCGCGGAACTGCACGTCGCGCTGGCGGAACGGCAACTTTTCGCCCGCGGCGATGCGGATCTGCTGCTGCACGATGTCGATGCCGGTGATCATCTCGGTAACCGGGTGCTCGACCTGCAGGCGGGTGTTCATCTCGATGAAATAGAACTCGCCATTCTCGAACAGGAATTCGAAGGTCCCGGCGCCGCGATAGCCGATCTTCTTGCAGGCCTCGACGCAGCGATCGCCGATGCGGGTCCTGAGGCGCGGCGTGATGTCCGGTGCCGGCGCCTCCTCCATGATTTTCTGGTGGCGACGCTGCATGGAACAATCGCGCTCGCCCAGATACACGACGTTCTTGTGTTCGTCGGCCAGCACCTGGACCTCGATGTGGCGCGGGTTCTCCAGGTACTTCTCCATGTACAGCATCGGGTTGCCGAAGGCCGCCTCGGCCTCGCCGCGGGTGAGCGCGACCGCGTGCTTGAGCGCCGCCTCGGTATGCACCACGCGCATGCCACGCCCGCCACCGCCGCCGGAGGCCTTGACGATCACCGGGTAGCCGATCTTGCGGCCGAGCTTGATCAGTTCTTCGGGCTCCGGCGGCAGGGCGCCTTCGGAGCCTGGCACGCAGGGCACGCCCGCCTTGATCATGGTCTGCTTGGCGTTCACCTTGTCGCCCATCAGGCGAATGGTGTCGGGCCGCGGGCCAATGAAGACAAAGCCGCTTTTCTCCACGCGCTCGGCGAAATCGGCGTTCTCGGACAGGAATCCATAGCCCGGATGGATGGCCTCGGCGTCGGTGACTTCGGCGGCGCTGATGATGGCCGGGATGTTGAGGTAACTCAGGCTGGAGGCGGCGGGGCCGATGCAAACCGACTCATCGGCCAGCTTGACGTATTTCGCCTCGCTGTCGGCCTCGGAGTGGACAACGACCGTGCGAATTCCCAGGTCGCGACAGGCGCGCTGGATGCGCAGGGCGATTTCGCCGCGGTTGGCAATCAGAATCTTTTGAAACATGGGCATTGGGGAGCCGGTTATGTAAGTGTTCTGTCTAGTCGCTGCGTTCGGGCATCGGACGCGATGTCGGTCGCCACATCAATCTGAGGGGCCGCGAGGTTGGGCGATGCCCCGACGCCTGCGCTAATGGCGCCGGCAACCAATATCGCAACCGAAGCAGCAACTGTAGTGGCAAGCCTGAATACCGGCACGCTAGCCGATGATCAGCAGCGGTTCGCCATATTCGACCGGCTGGCCATTCTCCACCAGCACCGCTTTCACCACGCCGTCGTGGTCGGCCTCAATCTCGTTCATCAGTTTCATGGCTTCGATGATGCAGACGGTCTGGCCTTTCTTCACCGCGTCGCCGACCTCGACGAAGGGCTTGGTGCCCGGCGATGCCGACCGATAGAAGGTGCCGACCATGGGGGATTTGAGTTCCTGGCCGTCCGGTTGCACCGGTGGCGCGGGTGCGGCCGGTGCAACCACGGGGGCCGGTACCATCACTGGTGCGACCGGCGCGGGCGCCGCGAGCATCACTGCGGTGTCGCTCGAGACGCGGCCGCTCTTGACGATGCGCACCTTTTCTTCACCCTCGGTGATTTCGAGTTCAGCGATGCCGGACTCCTCCACCAGATCGATCAGCTTCTTGAGTTTTCTCAGGTCCATGCTTAACAACTCCTTACCGTGGTACGGATGGCAACCTGCGAATCAATGGGTACCGCGAGTCGCGGGTCAATTGTCGGGTTGCAGTACCGACTGTAGCGCCAGGTCGTAACCCCGGCTGCCAAGTCCACAAATGGTTCCGACAGCGAGGTCGGAAAAATAGGAATGATGGCGAAAGGCTTCGCGCCGATGAATGTTGGACAAATGTACTTCAATAAACGGAATGCCCACACCGGCCAAGGCGTCCCGGAGCGAGACGCTGGTATGTGTCAACCCAGCCGGATTGATGATGATATGAGCAAATCCCTGCGTTTTCGCTGCATGTACCCTCTCGATCAAGGCACCTTCGTGATTGCTCTGAAAGGTTTCGACGACTGCGCCGTAACCCTTTCCCAACTGCGCCAGGCGCTGGTTGATCTCCTCCAAGGTTTCAGTCCCGTAGATCTCCGGTTCCCTGGTGCCGAGCAAGTTGAGGTTGGGGCCGTGCAAGACCAGAACGGCACGCGATCTTACTTTGCGCGTCCTTGTACTGCGATCAAGGCGTTTTGACGATGTCATAGGCTGCGAGTTTGCCGTAAATCAGCATCTTTTGTCCAATTTTAACGACACGATAGGCTGGATTGACGGGTTAAATTCGCGTTTTCTCTTGGCTGGCGAGGTGTGGTTGCAAGGTCGCGGCGAGGGATTGGTCGTTGAGTGCGCCCAAATGCGACAACAGCAACGCCCCTCTCGGGGAAACGAGCACGTTAAAGGGCAGTGCGCCAGCGCGATTGCCAAGTTGGCGCGTCAGGTCAATGGATTCCAGGCCACCGACAAGCAGGGGATAATTGACGGCGTATTTTGCCGAAAATTCGGCCACTTTATCTACCGAATCGATGGAGATACCTACCGTTTGGAGATTTTTTTGGCCAAACAATTGCTGTCCACGGATCAGTACCGGAATCTCCTCCCGGCACGGTTCGCACCAGGTTGCCCAGAAATTGACCAGCAGCAGGCGGCTGCTCCACTGCGACAGGGCTTGAGGCTTTCCGGAAAGGTCCGGCAGGGACAGGCGCATCAGTGTCGCCGCGGGCTGCCCCGATGGCGGGTCGTCACGCAAGGCGCGCTGCAGCGCCAAGCCTGCGGCGGCAGCCGCGATGCCAGCAAGGCCAATGAGCGCGGTGCGGCGGTAGCTGTTCACTTTACCGTCCAGTCTGCTGCCAGCAGTTTCTGCACCGCATCGATGCCGGCGCGCTCGATAAGGCGGTCGCCCGATTCGTTGCGAAGGGCGACCCGCTCGTCCTTGGACGGATAGATGGCGAGATTGAGCGTGACACCCTCCCAATCCAGTCGAAGCACCGGGATGTCGCGCACCTGGTCGCCGATGCGACGGCGGTGGTCGCCGACCTCATAGGCGTGTTTGTGATTCAGAAGGAACAGCTCCACCGCCTTGGCATCGTCGGCGAAGAGCTGCAGGTCGATGTCGCTATAGCGCCCGGCAGTGCCTGTGAGTATTGACCCGCAGAGATAAGGCCGGAACTCGGCGAATGCCTGCATGGCCTCGGAGGCGAGTTCCCGCAACAAGGCAATGCGCTCCTGTTGCTCCTCGCCCTGGTACAAGGATTGGTAGCTGCGCAACGCTGCTTCAATCTCGGTGTTGTCTGGCAGGGCGTGCGTGGACTCTGCGCCAAGCTGGCGAGCTGCCTTGCGCTTGGCCAGTGCGTAATCATCGAGGCCGTCTTCGGCCATGATGCGTGCCGCGGCGGCCGCAATGCGGGCGCGCATCAATTGCAACTTGTGTCGATTCTCTTTGGGCATGGGACTCGGTGCGGAGGCGTCCAGAACGAGGGGCCGCTGCATGCCGGGCCAAGGAAGTAGGCTAAAATTCTAACAGCCTTGGCAATCCAGCTGGCACGAAGCATTCAAGCGGGTCGCGCTTTCCCGGCCCCCGCACCGCGCGAACCTCGAAGCTACAACGGATCGCTTCCGAGGGGGGCGGAGGTCAATTCTGAGGTTTTTTCAATTTTAAATTCTTTTAACAGATTTTGATGCCAATTTAACGAATAAAGCCGATAGTTAGATGCATATTCATATCCTTGGTATTTGCGGCACTTTCATGGGCGGGTTGGCCCTGCTCGCGCGCGCCGCTGGCCACAGGGTGACGGGTTGCGATGCCAATGTGTATCCGCCCATGAGCACCCAGCTGGAAAATGAGGGCATCGAACTGGTCGAAGGCTTCGAGGAAGGTCAGCTGTCGATTGCGCCCGATCTGTGGGTGATTGGAAATGTGGTCAAGCGAGGCACGCCCTTGATGGAGGCGATCCTTGATCGTGGCCAGCCATATGCCTCGGGACCGCAGTGGCTTGCGCACAACATTCTTCGAGGTAAGTGGGTACTGGCTGTTGCGGGAACCCATGGTAAGACGTCCACTTCGTCAATGCTCGCCTGGATATTGGAAGCCGGTGGCAAGCACCCGGGCTTCCTGATTGGGGGCGTTCCAGAAAATTTTGGCGTGTCGGCCCGGCTCACCGACAGCCCTTATTTCGTCATTGAAGCTGACGAGTATGACACGGCATTTTTTGACAAGCGCTCCAAATTTGTGCATTACGGGGCCCGAACGGCGGTACTGAACAACCTGGAGTTCGATCACGCAGATATCTTCTCTGATCTTGCAGCGATCGAGACACAATTCAATCATTTTGTGCGAATTATTCCTCGATCGGGTCTTATCGTGTCCAATGCCCAGGAGTCATCGCTTGAGCGGGTGCTGGAACGCGGCAGCTGGACCCCGGTGGAGCGTTTTGGCGCGAATTCAGCTTGGCAGGCCGAGGGATCAAGCGCGACCGAGTTCGAGGTGAAATTCAACGCACAGACGCTCGGCCGCGTCCGCTGGGATCTTCTGGGTCAACATAACCGCATGAACGCGCTCGCCGCCATTGCCGCGGCTCGCCACGCCGGTGTGCCGCCGCAAACGGCGATCACGGCATTGTCGGCGTTTCGCAATGTCAAGCGGCGCATGGAAGTGCGGGGTGTGGTTGGAGGCGTCACGGTCTACGATGACTTTGCCCACCATCCCACCGCCATTGCCACCACCATCGCGGGCCTGCGCAACAAAGTGGGAAACGCGCGCCTGATCGCTGTCCTCGAGCCGCGTTCCAATACGATGAAGCGCGGCGTGATGAAGGACCTCCTTGCCGCCAGCCTCAGCGATGCTGATCGCGTGCATTGCTACACCGGTGGCCTGGAGTGGGACGCCGCTGCCGCCTTGGCGCCCCTCGGGGCAAAGGTTGCGTGCTACGCCGAACTTGATACCCTGGTCGGCGCGCTGGTGGCGCAATCCCGTGCTGGCGACCATATCCTAGCCATGTCCAACGGCAGTTTCGGTGGGCTGCACGCGAAGTTGCTCGCCGCCCTGGTGGTGGCCACCCCGGACGCAAAGCGCTGACTCAGCCGCGCCCCTGAACGATTCCTGGTCATGCCATTGGGCTCGCACATCATCTACCTGCACGGGTTCAACTCCTCGCCGCAGTCAACCAAGGCGCGGCATCTGGCCGAAGTCCTGGCGGCACGCGGGGCGGGCGATCGCTATGCTTGCCCGGAGCTGCCGCCCATGCCCATCGAGGCCATCGCGGTCGCCGAAGCCGAAATCGCCATCGCGGGAGGCGGGGCCGCGGTAACACTGGTCGGCAGTTCACTGGGCGGGTTTTACGCCACCTGGCTCGCTGAAAAGCATCGCTGCCGCGCGGTGCTGGTCAACCCGGCAGTGCTGCCGCATGTCGGCCTGCGCGCCTACCTGGGCCCGCAACAAAACCTGTACACGGGCAAGGCCTACCAGCTGACCGAGGAGCACTTGCGTCAATGGCAGCGCCTCTACAGGGCGTCCCCCACGCCTTCACGCTACCTGCTGATGCTGGAAACTGGCGATGAAGTGCTCGATTACCGGGTGGCGCAGCAACAGTACGCAGGCGCTGAACACCTGGTGGTCGCTGGTGGCGACCATGCGTTCCAGAGTTTTTCGCAGCATGTACCGCAAATACTTCGCTTCGCGGGCTGGACGGTCTAGGGGGCTTGTTGAAAAAGGGGGCACAGCCCCCTTGACCTCCTACTTCGGGAGTTGTTAAAACCGCCTGGGGGTCTGCTCAAATCCATCGCGCGATTGGTCGCGATTGGTCGCGATCGGGCGAATCGGCGATGGCGGCGGGATATAATTGCGCGGCGCTGGAACGGCCCGCGCGCGCATTTCGCTGCAACTTCCCCGGTTGCGGCGAACAGCGCGTCCCCTTCAACAGGCCGGAACGGTGAAGGGAGGGTCGACTACCCGACGCTGTGCCTGAAACCGGTATCTTTTTCACGCGAGCCCATGCACGTACTCTACGAAGAAGACGGCGGATTCAAGGTGGGCACGGTGCTGGCCACCACCGACAGCTCGCTGCAGATCGAGGCGCCGCACGGCAAGCGCAGCAAGGTCAAGTCCAACGCGGTGCTGCTGCGCTTTGACAATCCCGGCGCCGCCGAGTTTTTACGCGACGCCGAGTCGCGGGCCGCCCAGATCGACACCGGGTTCCTCTGGGAATGTTCCGGGGCTGTGTTCGCTGATGAATTCGTGTTCACCGACATGGCGCGCGAATACTGCGGCCACGAACCGGCCGCCGCGGAAGCCGCCGGCATCCTGCTCAAGCTGCATTCGGCGCCGATGTACTTCTACCGCAAGGGCAAGGGGCGCTATCGTGCCGCGCCCGCCGATACGCTGCAGGCGGCGCTCGCCGGCCTGGAAAAAAAACGCAAGGTGCAGGAGCAGATCGAAACCTGGACCGCCGACCTGCTTGCCAACCACATGCCCGACGCCTTGCGTCCCGTATTGCCGGAGCTGCTGTACAAGCCCGATCGCAACAAGCCGGAGACCAAGGCGCTCGAGCAGGCCTGCCTTGAAGCGGGCCTCACCTCTGCGCGGCTGCTCGAGCGCTGCGGGGCCGTTCCGTCCACGCATGACTATCACCTTGGGCGGTTCATGTTCGAGCATTTCCCGCGTGGCACGGCATTCCCGGCAGGCCTGGATGCGACCCTGCCTGCCGACCTGCCGCTGGCCACGGTCAGCGCATTCAGTCTGGACGATGCGACCACCACCGAAATCGACGATGCCTTCTCGGTGACGCCTCTGGGCAACGGGCAGATGCGTGTCGGTATCCACATCGCCGCGCCCGGGCTGGGTTTCGCACCGGGTTCGGCGCTCGACGAGGTTGCGCGCACGCGGCTGTCAACGGTGTATTTCCCGGGGCAGAAGATCACCATGCTGCCGCCGGCCGCCATCCAGGCGTTTTCACTGGCCGAGGGAGGCGCGCGCCCGGCGTTGTCCCTTTACCTCGATGTGGCTGAAGAAGGATTCGAGATCCTCAACCGGCATAGCGTGATCGAGCGCGTGCCGATCGCGGCTAACTTGCGTCATCAGGGCACCGAGCGCCTGGATGAGGCGTTTCCGGCCGGAAACATTCCCGAGGAAGTGCCGTATGCGCGCGAACTGCATTTCCTGTGGCGCCTGGCGCTGGCGCTGGAGTCCGGGCGTGGCAAGCAGCCCAACCAGCCCGATCGCGCGGAGTATCTTTTCAATATCGATGGCGAGCATGTCGACATCGTCGTTCGCCGTCGCGGCCAGCCTATCGACAAACTGGTGGCTGAACTGATGATCCTGGTCAACAGCACCTGGGGCAAACTGCTCGACGACAACGGCGTGCCCGGCGTGTACCGGGTGCAGGGCAACGGCAAGGTGCGCATGACCACCGGCGCCGGTGCGCACCAGGGCCTTGGCGTCAGTCACTACGCGTGGTCCAGTTCGCCGCTGCGCCGCTATGTCGACCTGGTGAACCAATGGCAGCTGCTCGCCCTGGTGGAAGGCAGGACTGCCCCGTTTGCCGAGAATGCCGCCGAGCTGCTGTCGGCGGTGTCCGATTTCGAGGCAACCTACGGCGCTTACGATGAATTCCAGCGGCGCATGGAGAACTACTGGTGCCTGCGCTGGTTCCTCCAGGAAGGCATTGACGTTGCGAGTGGCGAAGTGCTGCGGGACAATCTGGTGCGCCTGTCCAATGTCCCGATGGTGATACGGGTGCCGTCCTTGCCCGAGCATCCGCCCGGCACGCGCGTGGAACTGAACATTACCGGGATCGACCTGCTGGATGTCGAATTGAAATGCCAATTTCGCAGCGTGGCTGCAACGACATGAAGAACAAGGATGGCTGGACCCAGCATGCGCCCGGTGCGCCTGCGCAATGCCAGCTTTCCCGTGCTCGCCGTGTCATGCGCGCCGGCGACTTCGTGCGGGGTGCGCTGACTTGAGCCTGCACGACTATTCACGGCAGGACAGCGCCGTGGAGCGGCAGCTGCGGCAATGGCGGGGCCGCGTGCAGGTGATGGGCGGCCGATGGAACGGCATTCCCGGTGTTGCCCGGGTGTGCGGTGCCCTCGCACCCTTGCGCTGGCCCGACCGCTGGCCGGGCTGGAACCATGGTCCGCTGGCAACGTTGTCGCCTTCGCAGCGCGTGCTGGCCGTCGCGATCACCGTATCCGTGGTGCTGCACGTGCTGCTGCTGGCCATCCATTTCAAGCTTCCCGACACCATGCGCCGCATGAGCAACCAGATGCTCGAAGTCGTGCTGGTGAATTCCAAGTCGCGCTCGCGCCCGGTCAAGCCCGATGTGCTGGCCCAGGCCAACCTGGACGGCGGCGGCAACACCGACGACAACCGGCGCGCCAAGACGCCGCTTCCGGTATTGCCCAACACTGTGCCCGGTGCCGACGTGACGCAAGCGCAGCGACGCATCCAGGAACTCGAGGCGCAGCAGCCCCAGGTGCTGACGCAGGCGCAGCCCAAGCCGGCGGCGAGCCCCGAGCCGGTTGCAGCGCCGGTCGCACCCGAACCGAAAGCGCTCCTCAGCGGCGCCGACCTGGCCGCGCGATCATTGGCCATTGCGCGGCTCGAAGCGCAGGTATCGCGCAACATCGATGAATACAACAAGCGGCCACGCAAGAGTTTCGTCGGCGCCCGCGCCAGCGAATATCGCTTCGCGCAGTACGTCGACGACTGGCGCCAGAAAGTAGAGCGCATCGGCAACATCAATTACCCCGAGGGCGCGCGCGGCAAGATGTACGGCAGCCTGGTGTTGGAGGTGAGCCTCAAGCCGGACGGCGAGATTGAGGCGATTGCGGTGATGCGCAGTTCGGGCCACCAGGTGCTCGACCGCGCCGCCGAGCGCATCGTGCGCATGGCGGCGCCCTATTCGCGTTTCCCGCCTGATGTTCGCAAGGACACCGACATCCTCGTCATCACGCGCACCTGGCACTTCAAGTCGGGCGACCGCTTGTCCGGTGACGAGTAACGAGCTGTGACCGATCGTTATCTCGTGCTTGGCAACCCGGTGGCGCATTCACTGTCGCCGCGAATCCATGCCGAATTCGCGCGTTCCACGGGGGAGGACATCGCGTACACGCGCCTGCTGGTGCCGCTGGGGGGCTTTGCGCAGGCGGTGGTGATATTGCGGGCCGATGGGCTTCGCGGCGCCAATGTCACGCTGCCGTTCAAGGAGGATGCCTTTCGTTGTGCCACGCGCCTGAGCGCGCGCGCCACCGCGGCCGGCGCAGTCAATACGCTGCGCTTTGATGCGGACGGCATTTACGGCGACAACACCGACGGCTGCGGCCTGGTGACCGATCTTCGCAGCAACCTCGGTGTGCCCATCGCCGGGCGACGCGTGCTCCTGGTGGGCGCGGGCGGCGCCGCGCGCGGCGTGCTGCAGCCTTTGCTCGCCGAGCTGCCGGCAGGCCTCGTCATCGCGAACCGCACACTGGCGCGCGCCGAGTCGCTGGCGGCGCTGGGCGGGCCGTCGGTGCGGTCCTCGACCCTGGAGGGGCTGGCCGGGGCTTGTTTCGATATCGTGATCAATTCGACTTCAGCCGGCATTGCCGGCGAAGTGCCGCCGCTCCCCGAGGGCTTGTTCGCGGCGGGTGCCTTGGCCTATGACATGATGTACGGCAAGGGCGCGGGTGCGGATCGCACGGCCTTTCTCGCCTGGGCGCGAACCCATGGCGCATCGGCCGGTGCGGATGGATTGGGCATGCTGGTCGAGCAGGCAGCCGAAGCGTTCCATGTCTGGCGCGGCATGCGCCCCGCCGCGGCGCCGGTTCTGGCCCTGTTGCGAAACTAGGGGCGGTGGTGCGGATGCTGGCATGGACATGGCGCGCGCTGGGCGTCGCGCTGGGGGTGCTGGTCATCGCCTTCGCGGTGCTGCAAACCTGGTTCTTCCTGCACATCGTGTACCTGAAGTACCGCCCGCCGGGCAGCACCAGCTTCATGGATGCGCGCTATGACGAGTTGCGCCAGAAGGACCCGCGCGCAGCGCTCAAATACGTGTGGGTGGACTACGGTAATGTCTCCGCGCAACTCAAGCGCGCCATCGTCGCCGCCGAGGACATGAAATTCGTCGACCACGAGGGCTTCGACTGGGACGGAATCCAGCGCGCCCTGGAAAAGAACCAGAAAAAAGGCAAGGCCGTCGCGGGCGGCTCCACCATTACCCAGCAGTTGGCAAAGAATCTGTTCCTCTCCGGAGAACGCAGCTACCTGCGCAAGGGCGAGGAGGCGATAATCACGCTGATGCTTGAGGCGGTACTCGACAAGCGGCGCATCCTCGAGCTGTATCTGAACGTGGCGGAATGGGGCGTGGGCGTGTTCGGTGCCGAGGCCGCCGCGCGCCACTACTATGGCCAGGGTGCCGCATTCATCGGCGCCGAGCAATCGGCGCGCCTCGCGGCAATGCTGCCGCGCCCCCAGTTCTACGACCGCAATCGCGACTCGGCCTATCTTGCGGGCTACGCCGAACGCATACAGGGGCGCATGGGGGCATCGCAGATCCCTTAGGACGGGAAGATATTAAATACTGTCAAGTAAAATATATTGTGTCTGTCTGTAATGTATTGATTCGTAGATTGCTGTCATTTCACACTGATATTGAGGCGTCGATGTGCGGCCCGGGTTTGCCCCCTTCTTTCTGATTGATTCAGGTTTTGGCGGCGGCTGCCGATAGTCAGGAAGGCAGCACACAATCCTGCGGGGACGGGCATGTATGTGCAAGACGACAATAGCGATCTGGCGATGATGGATCACGACTAACTGGTGGCCCGGGCGGAACCTCACGCGCGGGAAATCCGCATCCCTCCCTGCCCCGACATCCGGCTGCGTTTTGCCGGAGGGCAGTTTCCCGACGGCAGTTTCCCGACGACGGCGACATCGTCGATCTGTTCCGGAACCATCCAGGCGAGCGCGTCACCGCGGCAGAGCTCAACCGCTATCGATACCATCATGCGCGCCTCGGGTACTCGTTCACGCGCAACTGGATGCTGCCGGATGCCCTGCGCCTGTCCATCCTGCATCACCATGACTTCGGCATGCTGGGCGATGACTTGCCGGACTGCGGCACGATCAATCACAAGCGCATTGCCTTCGGCCTGCTGGCAGACCAGGTGCTGGCGTTGCGCGCTGGCGATGGCCTGTGTCCGGACTGGGCGCCGCAGGAGCCATTCGTCCTCGCAACATTGCGGCTTCGCCCCGAGGACATCGTTGCGCTAGTTGCGCAAGAAGAGGGCCTTGCCGAGGCGTAGTGCGGCTGAAGCACCGTTGGGACAGGTGCGGTGCAAGCGGTTGTTGCTGATA
>CAXNGL010000047.1:0-13873 GCA_964201515.1 Burkholderiales bacterium | reverse complement strand
TGATCGGCATCGCGCTTGCCCTGGTCTTCCTCGGCTTCGTGATCTATCACGGCACGCGCATGCTGGGAAAGGTCGCCTACCAGGAGTTCAGCACGGTGCCGATGTCGAAGGCCGTGCAGTTTGCCGCAGTGCCTGTCGGTTGCGTGCTGATTGTCATTTATGAACTCGGGCGCTTCTGGAAGGAATTGAAGTACGTCATCTACGGTGACCGGGCCAACGCCATCGAAAAGAGAATCCGCTAGCCATGCTGATCCTCCTGTTTGTCATTTTCCTTGCCCTGCTCGCCTTCGGTGTCGAGTTGTTCTATGCCATGGGCATCGCCTCGTTGGTCTACCTGCTGGTGGTAACGGCAGGACTGACAGGCGGCCAGATGCCGCTGCCACTGACGCTGATTCCACAGCAGTTCATGGAAGGGGTCGACTCTTTTCCGCTGCTCTCGGTCCCCATGTTCCTGCTCGCCGGGGAACTGATGAGCCGCGGTGGTGTCACCGCGCGGCTCATTCACTTCGCCGCGGTTCTGGTGGGACATATCCGCGGTGGCCTGGCCCAGGTTTCGATTGTCGCCAACCTCATCATGTCCGGCATGAGCGGAAGCGCCGTCGCCGATGCCGCCGCGACCGGCTCCTTGCTGATACCCGCCATGGTCAAGAAGGGCTACTCGCCCGAGTACGCGTCGGCGGTGATCGCCGCGGCGGCGACCATGGGCCCCATCATCCCTCCCAGCCTCCTGATGGTCATCATCGGGTCAATGGTGAGCGTCTCGGTCGGGCAACTATTCGTCGGCGGTGTCATACCCGGTCTGGTCATGGCCCTGGCCATGATGATCCTGGTGTCTCGATACGCCAAGCGCAATGGCCTTCCCGTCGAACCCCGGGCAACGGCTCCCGAGTTCTTTCGCAGCCTGTGGGATTCCCTGCTGGCGCTGATCATGCCGGTCATCATCCTGGGGTCCATCCTGTCCGGACTCGCCACGCCGACGGAAGCTTCCGTGGTGGCCGTCGTCTATGCGTTTGTCGTGGGCAAGTTCATTTATCGCGAGTTCAAGCTGTCCGAAGTGCCGGAGATGCTGGTCAGCGTGGCCGTGGTTTCTTCCGCGGTGATGGTGACGGTTGCATCGGCGCAATTGTTCGGCTGGATCTGCACGGCGGAAGGTCTGGGCAACCTGATCTCCAACTGGCTGACCGGGGTCTCCAGCAATCCGGTGGTAATCCTGCTGTTGATCAATATCGTGCTTTTGCTGCTGGGCACCGCGATGGAGCCGATCCCGATCATGCTCATCACGCTGCCGATCCTCTTCCCGGTGGTGACAAAGCTGGGAATCGACCCGGTCCATTTCGGGGTTGTCGTGACCCTGAACGTGATGATCGGCACCCTCACACCCCCGGTTGGAACGAATATATTCGTGGCCTCGGCCATCAGCGGCGCCCCGGTGGGCAAGGTATTTTCTGCAGCGCGCGGGTTCATCTGGACCCTGATCCTGGTCCTGATGCTGATCACGTATATCCCGCCCCTGGTCACCTGGTTGCCGCGCCTGATCTATGGCACAAACTAACGGGCTTAAAAACTAACGCGGTGGGTGACCGGGACGCACGATCAATGACATAATTGCGGCCGGTTGGGCCAAGCCGGTTGCACGATTTTCCCGGCTCCCATCTTCGATCCGTATTCATGCAGTTCTCGCACAAGGAGGAAACACCATGTCGTACAACGCAATTGGATTGACCGGAGGCAAACTGCTTCGAACCCTGGGAAAGTGGTTGCTTCCCGCCGTCGCGGCGCTCAGCATGTCGTCGGCCTTCGCCCAGCAGCAGGAACTCAAATTCCGCTTTGCCACGGTGCAGCAGCCCGGCATCTATCTGGATGGCATTACCAAGTTCACCAAGCTCATGAACGAACGCACCAAGGGCAAGGTCACGATTGAAGTGTTCTGCTGCAACCAGCTCGGGGGCGAGCGCCAGATCATGGACGGCGTGAAGCTGGGCACCATCGGCATCGGCTCCATCGGCGCCACCGGTTCCCCGATCTATGACCTGCTGTTCATGCCCTTCTTGTTCCGCGACCTGGAACATGCGCTGAAAACCGTGAATGGTCCGGTCGGTACCAAGTGGCAGGATGACTTCTACAAGCAGACCGGGGTGCGCCAGATCGGTTACCTGATCAACGGCTCACGCATCTTCCTCACCAACAAGCGCATGCTGAACTCACCGGAAGACGCCAAGGGCATGAAACTCCGCGCCCCGGAAATTCCCGTCATCGTCGCATCGCTGCGCGCCCTGGGTGCGAGCCCGGTGGTGATTGCGGCGCCGGAGTTGTACCTCGCACTTCAGCAAGGCACGGCGGACGGCTGGGAAGGTCCTTTGGCCTACATGGCGGACAACAAGCACTGGGAAGTGGCGAAGAACCTCGCGTTGGTGGAATGGATCTTCAACATCACCAATACCATCATCAACGATGATATCTGGCAGAAAATGACGCCGGAGACGCAGAAGATTGCACGCGACGCGTGGAAGGAGGTCGCCGCCGAAATCACCCAGAAGGAGTGGGCCAAGCAGAGCGATCTGGCCGAGCAGTTCCGCAAGAATGGCGTGACGATCGCCAAGCCTGCAGTCGCGCCGTTCCAGGCCGCGACCAAGGATGTCTGGAAACAGTTTGCGCCGAAAGTCTGGGGCGATGGCGTCTACGAAAAGATTCAGGCAACAAAGTAATCCAGGAGACCAAAGCGGTGCCGGCAGCCATGCCGGCACCGCTTTTTTATTGGAGGCTTTGAAGGGAACACCATGTTCATGCAGGCGCCACAAAAGAAAGCCCTGAAGGCACATTTCAACGCCGAACTGGCGCGTGACCGTGATGACCGATCAATGACATAATTGCGGCGGTTGGGGCCCAAGCCGATTATGTGATTTTCCTGCCCCCCCATCGTCGATCTGTAGTCATGCAGTTCTCGCACAAGGAGGAGACACAATGTCTTACAACGCCATGAGATTGACCGGAGGACAGTTTCTTCGAACCCTGGGGAAGTGGCTGCTTCCCGCCGCCGCGGCACTCAGCATTTCGTCGGCCTTTGCCCAGCAGCAGGAACTCAAGTTCCGCTTTGCCTCGGTGCAGCAGCCCGGCATCTACCTGGACGGCATCACAAAGTTCACCAAACTCATGAACGAGCGCACCAAGGGCAAAGTCCAGATCGAGGTGTTCTGCTGCAACCAGCTTGGGGGCGAGCGCCAGATCATGGACGGCGTGAAGCTGGGGACCATCGGCATCGGAGTCATCGGTGCCACCGGTTCCCCGATTTATGACCTGCTGTTCATGCCGTTTCTGTTCCGCGACCTCGCGCACGCCCAGAAAACGGTGAATGGCCCAGTCGGCGCCAAGTGGCAGGATGATTTCTACAAGCAGACCGGGGTACGCCAGATCGGTTACCTGATCAACGGTTCGCGCGTCTTCCTGACCAACAAGCGCATGATCAACAGTCCGGCCGATGCCAAGGGCATGAAGATCCGCGCACCCGAAATTCCCGTCATCGTGGCGTCGCTGCGCGCGCTGGGTGCGAGCCCGGTGGTGATTGCCGCCCCCGAACTCTACTTGGCATTGCAGCAGGGCACCGCTGACGGCTGGGAAGGCCCGCTCGCATACATGGCTGACAACAAGCACTGGGAAGTGGCAAAGAACCTCGCGTTGGTGGAATGGATCTTCAGCGTCAACAGTGCCATCATCAACGATGACATCTGGCAGAAAATGACGCCTGAGACGCAGAAGATCGCGCGCGATGCGTGGAAGGAAGCCTCCGCTGAAATCACCCAGAGGGAATGGGAAAAGCAGGGCGAGCTGGCCGAGCAGTTCCGCAAGAATGGCGTCACGATTGCCAAGCCTGCCGTCGGCCCGTTCCAGGAAGCCACCAAGGACGTCTGGAAGCAGTTTGCTCCGAAGGTGTGGGGCAACGGCGTCTACGAAAAGATTCAGGCAACAAAGTAATGCAGGAGACAAAAGCGGTGTCGGCAGCCCTGCCGGCGCCGCTTTTTTATTGGTTCATTTGAAAGGAACTTCATGCTCACACCGGCCCAACTCAAGAAACCCCTGAAGGAACATTTCGACGCCGAACTGGCGCGGGACGTGCAATGGATCTGCGACACCGTCACAGAAGATGCCGAATACCATGTTATTGGCCCGCACTATCCTGACGACCCGGTGAAGAAGAAGGCCACGGCCCAGGGGCGCGAAGCAGTCCGCCAGCTGTGGATCAATTACTTCAAGAATTTTTCCAGCTACGCCATCCAATGCGAGGAGAAGGACATGTTCCCGCTGGCCGGCGAGAACAATGAAAATCTCATCTTCGCCCGGGTAAGCATCACGGCAACCCCCGCCAATGACTTCGAGGGCTTTCCCGCAGGCAAGCCCTTCAGCTACAAGACCGGCGCGCTGTGCTCATTCGACGACAATGGCAAACTGACCATGGAGACCGTGTTCGGCAGCCTGGGGCAGGTTTTGATGGACTTCCGGCGCATGCGTGAGTTCCTGGCTGAATCCGGTTCGGCGGCAAAGTCGAAGTGACTGGGGCCGCCATGACCGGCACCCCTCCTGCGGGCGGTGACGCCATGGCCATGCCCAGGCGGCTGGTCGGAAAGATCGCGATCATTACCGGTGCGGCGCGCGGCATCGGCGCCGCCGCCGCGAGGCGCCTGGCCGCCGAGGGCGCAAGCGTCGCGGTAACGGATATCAATATTGACGGTGCCAGGGCCACTGCCGCTGCCATCGTCAAGGAGGGTGGGGCGGCCAAGGCCTATGCCATCGACGTCACGCAGCGGGGCAGTGTCACGACCACGGTGAGCGCCATTGCAACTGACTTCGGGCGCATCGACGTCCTGGTCAACAATGCCGCGGTAGGCAAGCCGGTGGCGTTTCTCGACACCAGTGATGAAGACCTGCAGCGCGTGCTCGGCGTCAATCTCTCGGGCGTATTCATGGTCGGGCAGGAGGTTGCGCGCATCATGGCGAAGCAGGGCAGTGGCCGCATCGTCAATGTGGCCTCGCTGGCCGCACACACCGGCAATGATCGCCAATCCGCCTATGCGGCGGCCAAGGGTGGCGTGGTGGCCCTGACCCGCGTCATGGCCTTCGAACTGGCGCCACTGGGAGTCTGCGTGAATGCCTTGTCGCCGGGGCCGATCGAAACGGAACTGGCGACGGCCATGCTTACTCCCGCCACGCGGCGCGCGCGCGAAGTGCTGGTGCCCATGGGGCGCATCGGGCTGCCCGATGAAGTGGCGGCCGCCATCGCGTTCCTCTCTTCTCCGGACGCCTCGTACGTCAATGGTACGGTGCTCGTCATCGACGGCGGACTGCTGATGGGTGGAATCAGGGAATAGTTTGAGTGCGCTGGCGTCTGTCGTTGCCGAGTCCCACCGATGGCCCAAAGGACGCGCGTCGCACGCGACATTTCACCCAGGAACGAACCAGCGCGAAGCCAGTCAAGTGGGCCGCTCAGTGATGAGATAGGTTGCCAGAGCCGTTGCCCGCGCTATTGCGCAGGTCGTTGCCGGCACCGAGTCTCGCCGACATTCCGCCAAAAAAACTACTTGGGGCGGTTCTTGGCTGCGGCTTCGGACTGCGGGCGAAAGCCGGTGACCCAGCTGCCCGAGCGTCGATCGAGGCAAACCGCGCAACGCCATGACGCAAAGCGACCACTACGGCCAGTCTTGACGAGTTTCGTCCCGGGACGGATACGACAGGATGAGCAAAGGGGATTCACAGGATGGGGTCCAGAGGCTAGGTTGGGTTGGGAGTTGCGATTTGAGACAGGTTCGCAAGCATAGCCGGAGAAAGGCTGTTTGTCCCGTCTTTTCTTGCGCTTATGCCTATGGCTTCGCAGCACTATGCCCCCCGAGAAATTTGTGCAATGCGAGGTAACTCTCGGATTGTCGTCGCGAGTCGACCACACCACGACCCAAATTGGTCTGAGCATCAGGCGGGTTATCATCCCCGTCATTCCCGGAACCAGCCAAGCCAATCCATCGCATGTCCGAACCGAGCAGTCTCGAATCCCCGGCATTGCACTCCGATATGCGCGCGGATCATGCGTTCATGGGCGTGGCCATGCAGTTGGCTGCGCAGGCTTCGAGCGCCGGTGAGGTTCCGGTCGGGGCCATCGTGGTCAGCGAGGGGCAGATCATCGGGCGCGGCTTCAATGCGCCCATCTCACGCCACGACCCTACCGCGCATGCCGAAATTCAGGCGCTGCGTGAAGCAGCGCACCACGTTGGCAATTACCGCCTGGTGGGTTGCAGCCTGTTCGTGACTCTTGAGCCTTGCGCCATGTGCGCCGGCGCGATCATGCATGCGCGAATCACTCGGCTGGTATTCGGTGCCGCCGACCCCAAGACCGGGGCCTGCGGCAGTATCGTCAACCTGTTTTCGGAGCCCCGGCTCAATCACCACGCAATCGTCCAGGGCGGACTGCGCGATGCCGAATGCGGCGCCATGCTGTCGTCCTTCTTTCGCGAGCGGCGCACCATGCGCGATCCAGGGACCGGGCTCAAACGTGGCTAGCATCGAGATCTCCATTCCCGGGCAGTGGCTGGCATTGCGCGCCGACAATGGCGAGGTCGAGCGCGAATATGCCGTCTCGACATCAAGGAACGGCGCTGGCGAACAGTCGGGCAGCTACTGCACGCCACGCGGGCGTCACGTCATCCGCGCCATGATCGGGGCGGGGCAGCCGGAGAACAGCGTGTTCGTTCGACGGCGTCCCACCGGGGAAATCTGGTCCCCCGAACTGGCCTTGCGGTTTCCGGATCGGGACTGGATACTCACGCGCATCCTGTGGCTGTCGGGTTGCGAATCTGGATTCAATCGCATGGGCAACGTCGATACCATGCGCCGCTTCATCTACATCCACGGCAGCCCCGACACGGTGCCGATGGGCGCGCCGGGCTCCATCGGCTGCGTGCGCATGCGCAATGCCGACCTCGTGGACCTGTTCGAGCGCGTGAGCCCGGGCATTGCGGTGGACATCCAGACCTAGCAGGGCAGCGCGTGTCACGGTCTTCCGCGGTTCACTCGACCGGGGCCGGCGGCGGCCAGGAAATTTCATCCAATCTTGATATCAATGATCTGATTGATGTCCAAGCATCGGAGACATAGCGTCAAACTTGATCATAATTCATGCCCCGAAAAGAGCACGAATTGCCGCCGCATCGGGTCGTTCGATCACGCCCTTCTCGGTAATCAGCGCGGTGATGAGCGCCGCCGGCGTCACGTCGAAGGCCGGGTTCCTCGTCGCCACGCCTTGCGGCGCCCAGCGCGTCGCACCGTATCCGGTCACTTCATCGGCGTGGCGCTCTTCAATGGGAATCCCGCTGCCGTCGGGAGTACCGAGATCGATGGTTGACAGCGGTGCCGCAACGTAGAACGGCAGGCGATGATAGGCGGCCAGCACCGCCAGGCCATAGGTGCCGATCTTGTTCGCCGCATCACCGTTGGCGGCAATGCGATCCGCGCCCACAATCACCAGGTCCACTTGCCCGGTCTGCATCAGGTGCGCAGTCATGTTGTCCGTCACCAGCGTGACCGGTATGCGCTCCTGCACCATCTCCCAAGCCGTCAGGCGCGCGCCTTGCAGGAACGGCCGCGTTTCATTGGCGATGACGGAGATCCGCTTGCCCTGGTCGCGCGCGGAACGCACCACGCCGAGCGCGGTGCCGTGGCCGGCAGTGGCCAGTGCTCCCGCATTGCAATGGGTCATGATGCGCGCGCCATCGGGTACCAGCGACGCCCCAGCCTGCCCCATGGCCTTGTTGGCCGCGATATCGGCATCGTAAATCGCTGTTGCGGCGGCCTCCAGGCGCGCTGAAGTAGCGGCGACGCCCGAGCCCGCGCAGCGCTGCAGTACCTCGCGCATGCGCCCAAGTGCCCAGAAGAGATTGACCGCCGTCGGACGACTGGCGGCAAGCAGCGCAAAGGCCGACTCCAGCGCGGCTGCGAAGACCGCCGGGCTGGCGCTGCCATGGCGATGCGCTTCGACCGCGATGCCGAACGCCGCCGCACAACCGATGGCGGGCGCTCCGCGCACCACCATGCTGCGAATGGCATCTGCCACTGCGGCGGCAGAATGGCAACGAACCGTGCTGAACTGCAGTGGCAGCACCCGCTGGTCGATGAGGTCCAGCGCGCCGTCCCGCCACGCCAGTGTTTGCACGCTGCCGGCGGGAACCTGATTTCCAGTACCGATGCTGCTGCGAGTGCCAGTCATGACTACGAACCTCCTCCGATATCCCGGTGCAACAGCTGAAAAACGGTTGGATTGCGCTACGATGTTTCCAGGCTTCCCAACCAGGTGGAGGAGCAAGTGCGCTGCGCCCGTTTGTTGAGGCCCTTCGTAGTATAAGAGCCCTCACGCATATGCCCACCAATACAAACTCATCGATCAACGAAGAACATCATGAATTCCCCACCCGGCATTGCGCTCCTCGACTGGTCTCATGCAAAGGCGCTGGCACAACCGGTCCGCAAGGCGGTGTTCGTCGTGGAGCAGGGCGTTCCCGTGGAACTGGAGTGGGACGAGTGGGACGAGCGCTCGCTGCATGCCATCGCAACGCTGGACGACAAGGTCGTGGGCACGGGCAGACTGATTCCCGTGGATGATGGCGGGACGATTCGCATCGGCCGCATGGCGGTACTGGCGGATTTCAGGGGGCGTGGAATCGGCGCCGCGATCCTGGCCGCGCTGCTGGTCCGTGCGCGGGAGCAAGGCGTGCGTGAAGCGGTGCTGCATGCACAGACCTACGTCGCTGCGTTCTATCGCGGCTTCGGATTTGTGGAACGCGGTGACGAATTTTTCGAGGCCGGCATTGTGCACGTCGAGATGGCCCTGGCAATGGGTTCGCCGCCGACTGCTTGAGCCTGCAAATGCACGGCAAGGCCGTCTTTCCCGCACCGACACCCTTCGGGAAGGCAGGCGATCGCGGTCAGGACTTGCGCGGGCGTGCGGCGCTGAAGCGGTATCTCACCTCGCCGGCGCGGGCGCCGTCTCGCGCATAGGTGCGCTCGGCAAGATCGACCATGCCCGCATCGTCAATGCGCACCACCGTCGAACAACGGGTTCCATAATCGCCCGCGATGATGCGCAGCGATGACAGGCTGCGCTCCCAGGCCGGGTCCTTGTCGCTCTTGGGCAATTCCTGCTCCGCCGCCGGAACAGTGTCGTCCATGATGTCGAGGTAGTCGTCATCATCGAACGGGCGGGGCAACTGCTCGGAGAGGCGCAGACGACCCTTGACCACCTTTGGCCAGGGCGTATCGAGCAGGTGGTTGGCGAGCCCATGCACGCCGGGCGCCACTGCGACCGCGCCGCCGGATTCTTCCTGGTTGGAATAGAAATAGAGATCGGCACCGTCGCTGGCGAGGATGCTGAACCCCGCGTACTGGCTGCCGGCCTCCTGCAAGCGCCTGGTGAATCGCTTTGCCGATTCACGTCCTGCAAGAAATCGCGTCACCAGTTCACCGCGCGACGGCCCGCCCGGCCGAGCGCCAGGAGAACCGCGAAAATTGGTCAGCGCAGCGAAACGCCCGCCGGTGCTGACACCCAGCCATGTCCCGCCGGCCTGCAGGTCCCGACCCGCAAGAATCGCGGGCTTGTCGTCCCAGAACGCCGCCGCGCGGGCAGGGCGGGCGTAGTACTCGTCCCGATTGGCGGCCACCAGCAGCGGCACACCGGGAATGGCGCGGTAAGCGAACAGGATGAGGCACATGCTGTGCTAGCCCAATCCCGGGGCAACCGAACGCATGCAGCACGGGTCCTGGCGATGCCTCAAGCGGCGCCCTTGAGATCGACGGGCTCGAACCATTCAAGGTTGCGGCGCGCGCCCTCGGGCAGGCATTGCGCCAACGCGCTGCGCTGCACTGCCGCTTCCATGTGGCGCTCGAAGCCAGCGCGATCCTGCACGCCGGGGTAGGTTTCCATCCAGGTGGGCGCTCCATTGTCCACACGGTCACGCGAAGCCCGGTCAGTCGCCGGCTGATCGCCCGCTTGCGCGACGCGTCGCGACAGCGTCCCCTGGATGCCGGTGCGCTCCTTGAGTGCCTGCATCAGCACGATCACCGCCTTGCCTGCCTGCGACACCTGGTCGGCACGCACCCGGTAATACACGAGGCAGCTGGCGGGAACGCGCGCGCAATCACGAATCGTCACGGGAACGAATAGGGCAGCGCGCGAAACACCAGCAACGGCCCATCGACGCTGCGCAGGTGCACGCGCGAGGTCTCGGCACTCGCGCGCTGGACGACGGCGAGCACATCGGTGCCACCCAGCGGTGACGCCGCCGCGCAAGCCACCATGCCGTTGGACTGGCCCTCGACGTCTTCGCCGTAGAGCTCCTCACCGGAAACCGCCTGCGCCTGGACATTGGCGAGGAACAGCCGGCGCTTCACCTTGCCCAGGTGCTGGGTGCGCGCGACGATCTCCTGGCCGGGATAACAGCCCTTTTTGAAACTCACGCCGCCGATGAGTTCCATATTGGCCATCTGCGGGACGAATTGTTCCTGCGTGCGCGCCCCGATGAATGCCACGCCATTGCGGATGTCGGTCCAATCCCAGGCATCGGCGCCAACCGGGCGTAACGATTTCGCCAGCGCCGGCCACGCAGCCAGCGCGGCATCTGCGCCCATTGCCGCCAGCCAGCGGCCGCCCGGCAATGAGACAAGCGTGCCTGCATCCACTGTGGCGACGCCCTGGGGCGCCGACGGAAGCGCGCCGAATGCATCACCAAGGACATGCCCTGCATGCGGTCCCGCAACCCCCAGCAATAGCACCCGCTCGGAACCATCGCCGATACTCACCTTGGAGCGCAGCACAAACATGCGCAGGCGCTTCAGGATGGCAGGCAGGATGTCTTGACGCAGCATCATCTGCCATGCCTCGCCGCTTCGCCAGATGAGGAAGGAGGCGAGCATGCGGCCCTTGGGCGTGCAGTAGCTGCCATAGGTGCTGGTCCCCGCCAGCGACTTCAGGTCGCAACTCAGCTGGTTCTGCAGGAACTCGGTGGCATCGGCTCCAGCGAATTCAAGCACGCCGAATTGCGACAGGTCGGCAACGATGCTGCCTTCTGCCAGGCTGGCCAGTTCATCCGCGGGATGGCCGAAATCACGCACCACGCCGTCGACAATGGCGGCACCCGATTGCGTCAGTGTCTGCACAAGTACTGGATTCATGGGTTGGGTTCGTCGATCCGGGGAAATTGCGTGAATGAGCGCGCTATTATAGCGACAGCATTTTCCCCTTCCCCTGACGCCGCCCATTGACGCCTCCCATTGATGCAGCCCCGATTGCCTGCCCCCACGTTTTTCGAACGCCAATACAGGCCGAAAGCCTAAGGAAGCGCTGATTATGTCCGGACAATGAGACACTCAATGACAAGCTTCCCTCTAAAGTCGGGGGATTTGCCAGGGGGGCTGGCCCCCTTGTTCAGTGTTTGCCTAACTTGATGCGCGTCGTCAAATTCGGCTTCCTGCTCGCCGGCCTCGCCATTGCCTATCTGGCCTGGAGTGCCCTCAGCGCCGTGCCGCTGGCCGCACCGACGGTGGAGTTTTCCATCCAGCGCGGCAGCGCCTTGCGCGCCGCGACGCGGCAGATGGCCGAAGCAGGGGTCGGACTGTCGGCCTGGCAGTTCAGCCTGCTGGCGCGCCTGGGAAGCATGGACACCAACATCAAGGCCGGCAGCTATGCAGTGTCGCAGGGGATCACGCCGTGGCAGATTCTTCGCAAGATCACGCAAGGCGATTTCACCCAGGTAGAAGTGGTGTTCATCGAAGGCTGGACGGTGCGTCAAGTGCGCGCGGTGCTGGATGCGCACCCATCGGTAAGGCACGACTCCGCCGGATTGTCCGACCGCGAGATCATGGACAAGCTGGATGCCTCGGACCGTTCGGCTGAGGGCTGGTTCTTTCCCGACACCTACCTCTTCGGCAAGGGCGAAAGCGACCTTGCGATCCTCGCCAGGGCCCATCGCACCATGCAGAAGCAGCTAGAATCGGTGTGGATGCAGCGCGCCAATAATTCCCCCCTGAGAAGCCCGTATGAGGCCTTGATCCTCGCCTCCATCGTCGAGAAGGAAACCGGGCGTCCCGAGGATCGCGGGCTGATTGCCGGCGTGTTCAGCAACCGGCTGCGCATCGGCATGCGGCTGCAAACGGACCCGACCGTGATCTACGGGCTGGGCAGCAAGTTCGATGGCAACCTGCGCAAGCGCGATCTGCTGGCCGACACGCCCCACAACACCTATACGCGGGCCGGCCTGCCGCCCAGCCCGATCGCGATCCCCGGTCTGGCCTCGTTGCGAGCGGCGGTCAAACCCGACGCCACTGACGCACTCTATTTTGTCGCCCGGGGCGACGGCTCGAGCGAATTCTCACCCAACCTCGACCAGCACAACCGCGCTGTAGCCCGTTACCAGTTGCGGGGCGGCTCGAAGCCATGAGCCAGGTCCGGGGGAAATTCATCACGCTTGAAGGCGTGGACGGGGCGGGCAAGAGCACCCATCTCGCCTGGCTGGCCGAGCGCGTACGCCAGCGCGGCGTCGAGGTGGTGGTCACCCGTGAGCCCGGCGGCACGCCATTGGGCGAACAATTGCGCAAGCTCGTCCTCGGTGAGCCGATGCACATCGAAACCGAAACCCTGCTCATGTTCGCCGCCCGCAGGGAGCACCTTGAACGGGTGATCTACCCGTCCCTGGCCGCGGGAAAATGGGTGATTTCGGACCGCTTTACCGATGCCACCTTCGCCTACCAGGGGGGCGGGCGGGAAATGGAGATGGCGCGGATTGAAGTGCTGGAGAGCTGGGTGCAGGCCGGGTTTCAGCCAGACCTGACCCTTGTCTTCGACGTACCAACCGACGTAGCGGCCGGACGCCGCGGCGTGCGGGACCAGGAAACAAGTGCCAGTAAGGCGGCCGCTGCCGAGTCGGGAACCCCAGTTGCGCGGGATCGTTTCGAGCAGCAGAACCGCGGGTTTTTCGAGCGAGTTCGCGATGGTTACCTGCGGCGGGCCGCCCAATATCCGCATCGGATGAAGATCCTGGACGCCAACCGCCCTCTGGTTGATATTCAAGTAATACTTGAACAAATATTATTAATTATATAATTACTAATGATTAATAACTGGCAATTTGATGCTTGGGCCACGCTTCCGAAACGCGCTGGAGAGCTGCCGCACGCGTTGCTGATGAGCGGTCGTCCCGGCTTGGGAAAATCGCTCCTGGCCGACAGTTTTGCCCAATCCCTCCTGTGTGAGTCCCCCGACAAGCAGGGTCTGCCTTGCGAGACCTGCCAGGCCTGCAACTGGTTCACGCTGGGCAACCACCCCGATTTCCGGCGCCTGCAGCCCGAAAGCATGGCCCCGGAGGCTGAAGGCGAGGCCCCCGCCAAGAAGGAGAAGAAAAAGAGCGAGCAGATCAAGATCGAGCAGGTAAGGGCGACCGAAGGGTTCCTCGCTATCGGCACGCACCGCGGCGGGGCGCGGGTCATTCTGATCGACCCCGCCGATGCAATGAATGCGGCGGCGCAAAGTGCGCTGCTGAAAAACCTCGAAGAACCGCCGCCAGGAACCCATTACATCCTGGTGACCAGCCGGCCGCAGCGTCTGCTGCCCACCATCCGCAGCCGGTGCAGGGTCGCGCCCATTGCTGCGCCAGAGGCCAAGATGGCCATCAAGTGGTTGAAAGACAATGGAATTGACAACCCGGAACTGGCACTTGCTGCAGCTGCCGGGGCACCGCTGGCGGCGCTCGCCGCCGCCGAACACGAGCCCAGACGGCGGGAATTCCTCAATCGGCTGGCAGATCCCTCATACGACCCGCTGGCCCTGGCGCAGAGTTGCGACAATTTCGAG
>CAXNGL010000046.1:0-13997 GCA_964201515.1 Burkholderiales bacterium | reverse complement strand
CATGTCTTTGCCGGCACCGACATGCATGAGGACAACATGATTGCGGCCGGCGAGCAGCCCGTACCGATCGATCTGGAGATGATCCTTCAGGCATCCACGCCCGAGCATCAAACCGAGACCCCTGAAACACAGGCCTTCCATCTGGCATCGACCAAGGTCGCCGAGTCGGTGATCATGATAGGGCTGCTCCCGGCCTATGCCCGCACGCCCGAAAACAAGATATACAACCTTGGCGGCCTGAACAACGAGCAGCGGGCCGGCATGGAGGTACGCTGGGAAAACATCAACAGTGATGCCATGCGCGTGTCGCGCGTGAGAAGCACAGCTGACGCGATGCCGAACGTACCGCAGATCGGTGGTGAGCGCGCCAGGCTCGGCGATCATGTCGACGCGCTGATCGCGGGCTTCGAGGCGTACGCGAGCTTCCTCTTGCGCCGCAAGCGGGAGTGCGGGGAGGACGAACTGTTCGACGATTTTGCCGGCCTCCCCGTGCGCAAGGTGGTGAGACCGACCCAGTTCTACTACCTGCTGCTGCAACGCCTGAAGGATTCTCGCAGCATGGCAGACGGCGCGACCTGGAGCGCCCAGGCGGACTTCGTCTCCCGCCTGGCGGACTGGTCCAGGGATACCGACCCGATAGGGCCGCTGCGGAACGCTGAACGGCGCGCGTTACTCGAGTTGAACGTGCCGCATTTCGTGTCCCCCAGCGACGCCGACGCGATCTACAGCGCGAGCGGCATTGCCATTCACACGCAAGCTACGCCCGGACTGCAGCGCGCGCGGTCCCGCTTCGAGCGCCTGGACGAGCAGGAAATCGCCTGGCAGAGCGAAATCATCCGCCAGAGCACCAGCTCGGCTTCCGGTTCCGCCGGGCGTGCCGCCGCCGACTCGGGCGCCAGGGAATTGCCGCATTCGAATTCGCCGCTCGCGCCGACCTTCGAACCCTTCCTCGCCGAAGCGGGAAAAATCGTTGCCACGCTCTCCGATCTGGCCATACGCAGCGGGCCCGGCGCCGCCTGGGTCGGCCTCGACTGGCTAGGCGACTCCGAGGTTTGTCAGTTGGCGCCGCTGGGCCACGATCTCTACAACGGCAGCTCGGGCATCGCGGTGTTTCTCGCCGCCTATGCGCGCTTGACCGGTAGCGAGGCGGCCCGCGAACTGGCGCTGGCCGGCTTGGCCGGGCTGCGCCACAGCTTGCGCGGCACGGGCGCGGCGCGCACGGCAAGGGCCCTCGGCATCGGCGGCGCCACGGGCCTGGGGTCGATCGTCTATGCGTTGACGGTGCTGGCCAAGCTCCTGGACGACGACAGTTTGCTACGCGACGCGCAGGTGGCCGCGCAGCTCTTCTCCGAGGACCTCATTGCGGCCGACAAGGCGCTCGACATCATCGGCGGCAGCGCCGGCGCGATACTCGGCCTGCTGCGCCTGTATCGCGCTACCGGGGCGGGCGACGTGCGCGAGCGCGCGACAAAGTGCGGCGAGCACCTGCTAGCCCAGCGCCGCGTCGGGCCGCAGGGGTGCAGTAGCTGGAGCGGCCAGGGATCGGGAGCGCAGGCGCTCAACGGCATGTCGCACGGCGCTGCAGGCTTTGCCTATGCCCTCGCCACGCTGTCCGCCGCAACCGGGCGCGAGGACTTCGCCGCCGCCGCCCGCGAATGCCTTGCGTTCGAGAATGCCAGCTACGACGCGGCGCGCGGCAACTGGCCCGACTTTCGCGGCGGCGCCGAGGCGCACTGGCCGTGTCAATGGTGTCATGGCGCGGCCGGCATCGGCCTTGCGCGCGCCGCAATGCTCAGCCGCGGGTCCCCGGATGCGACGGCCCTGAGAGCGGATGTCGAACGCGCCCTCAAGGGCACCGAGCAGGGCTGGCCGAACGCCATCGACACCTTGTGCTGCGGGACGCTCGGCAGCATCGAGTTCCTGTGCGAGGCGGGCAACGCCCTCGGCAGAACGGACCTGCGCGATCTTGCAGCGCGGCGAATGCTGACAATTGTCGAGGCCGCCGCATCAAGCGGCGACTATCGATTCAGTGCGGGCAACGGGCAATTCAACCTGGGATTGTTCCGCGGCCTCGCCGGCGTCGGCTACACGCTGTTGCGCCGGGTGGATGCTTGTCTGCCCAACGTGATGATTTGGGAGTAGGCATCGACCGCGACATGACATTTCCGGGAACAGCGCTACCATGCCGTCGCGGTGCCCAACGGCGATGGCGCCCATGCGCTACGGGTATTGCGCTACATCCACGCCAGTCCCCGCGCCGCCGGCATGATCGCGGGCTTCGAATATGCGTACAGCAATTACCGCAGTTATGCGCGCCCCGCCGATGATGGCCTCAGCGCCTGGCACCCGGCCTATCTGCGTCTGGGTCCGACGCTGGATCACTGCGCGCGACGCTACGCGCAGTTCTGCCAGGGCTATCGAGCCGAGCCGAAGCTGGCGTCCAGGCCGCGCTGGGGCGGCTGACGCGCGAACGCCAACGTGGCAATGAAATTAGACGTGCGCTTTTCCTTGGGTTGGGGTAGATTTATAATGACCTGACGGTAGAATTCATCCGGTAGGTGCTGACCCTGACTCCCTCGGGTGCTGGTGCTTTCTTCCTGGCTGGTGCCGGGTATCCCAACTCACTAAAGCAAAAGTACGCCATGAATGAACAGATGATTGAGCAACAGAGCCAACACTACGAAGCAGTATTTCCCACCTGCGAAGTCTCCGACGAGGCCCTCGAAGCAGCCGGTGGTAGCAACGGGTTCGGGGGGGGCCACGTCACGTGCTGCCCGGGTAACCCTCGTTTCCTGACTCATATTTGCTGTCCCCTCTAAAGGAAAAGTACTGCCGTTTGATATTTTTTTATTCCATGAATGAACAGATGATTGAGCAACAGAGCCAACACTACGAAGCAGTGTTCCCACCTGCGAAGTCTCCGACGAGGCCCTCGAAGCAGCCGGTGGTGGCAACGGGTTGGGGGGGGCCCTTTCCTACACGCCACACTCACACTGCTTGCGACACGAGGTGCTGACCCCCCTCTCTTCCTGGCTGGCTTTCTTCCTGATCCGGTAGGTGCTGTAATAGGTGCTGACCCCCTCGGGTGCTGGTGCTTTCCTGCCGGTACCCGGGTAACCCAACTCATATTTGATATTTCACGCCCCATCTCACTGTGAAATGAAAGCGACCACGGAAAGGTCGGCAGACGGGCTGCGATCCCCCAACTGACGATCGAAGACGTGCGGCGCCAGGTCGAGCGGCCGGGCTTGGCGTATTTCCTCGCCTTCGACGGCGACCGCCTGATCGGCCACGCCGCCGTCTACGTGCACGACGCCGAATGCTATGTCGACAGCATCGTGATCGTTCGTTCCCACTGGGGATCGGGCGCATCCGATGCGCTGGGCCGTGCCATCACCCGGCATGCGCTCGCGCAAGCGTGCCGCCGCATCGCCTGCGTTGCCGAGATCAGAAATCGCGCCAGCCGGGCGCTCATTGAACGCCAGGGCTATAGGGCAACCGATCAGTTGCGGCGCTTTCGGCGGATTGTCGAAAATGGCTGAGACAGTCGCCGGCTAGCCTGCAGCGCCCGTGCCTGCGCCACGGCCTGTCGGGCGCGAGGACTATGCCACCCTTCCTTCTCATCGACGCGGCGAACCTTGATCTCAGGCCTGCCTGGGAATGCCGGATCATCAACGGATCCGCTCATATCAGTGGCAGTAATTGTCATATAGAGCCAATATAGTAGTTGATTGACATATATATATGGCAGTATTCGAATTGCCTACAGCGGTAGCGAGTCATTCCCCAATGCCGACCCGACGTCGGCGATAATGCTCGCCAATGGACATCCTCCTCGTCACCATCGCCTCGCTGTTCGCCGGCTTCATCGACTCCATCGTCGGGGGCGGCGGGTTGATCCTGGTGCCGGCGCTGTTCGCGACCTTCCCCGCGGCGGCCCCAGCGACGCTGTTCGGCACCAACAAGAGCGCCTCGGTGTGGGGCACCGGCATGGCCGCGCTGCAGTACAGCCGCCGCGTCGACATGCGCTGGCCGGTGCTGCTGCCGGCGGCACTCACCGCGTTCGTGGGGAGTTTTCTCGGGGCGTGGGTGGTGACGCTGGTCGATCCGGCGTTCCTGCGCCGGCTGCTGCCGTTCATCCTCGTCGGTGTACTTGCCTACACGCTGTGGCGCCGGGACCTGGGCAAGACGCACACGCCATTGCAATCGATCCGCCGCGAAACCACCCTCGCCTGCACCATCGGCGGGGTGATCGGCTGCTACGACGGGTTCTTCGGGCCGGGGGCAGGCAGCTTTTTCATCTTTCTTTGCGTGCGCTTTCTCGGCTATGACTTTCTCAATGCCTCGGCGGCGGCCAAACTGCTGAACGTGGCCACCAATATCGGGGGGATCGTGCTGTTTGCCGCCAAGGGCCATGTCTGGTGGCATATCGGCCTTGCCATGGCGGTGGCCAATGTGATCGGCAGCATCCTCGGCACGCGCCTGGCGCTGAAACACGGTGCCAAGTTCGTGCGCCTGGTGTTCATCTTCGTGGTCACGGCGCTGATCCTGAAGACCGGTTACGACGCCTTCCTGCGCTGAAGCCGTTTGCCCGCCCGTCAGGAAGGAGTGCAGCACCGTCTGCTATAGTTCGACCGGCCTTCAATCGGGCCCGGGCGCACACCCCCCCCTCGCATGCACCAGCATTTCGACGACATCTTCAAGGAGAAAGCCATGGCCCGCGTCCGCATGCTCTCACCCGACCAGCTCGACCCCGACGTGCGCGCCATGGCCGGCGCCGACCTCTCGTCGCGCCAGCTCGCGCCGGTGCGCGCCATGGGGCACGACCCCGAACTGACCAAGGCCTATCTCGCCTTTGGCGGCGCCGTGCGCAAGTGCGCGACGCTCACGCCGCGCTTTCGCGAACTGATCCGCCTGCGCATCGCCTTCCACAACCAGTGCCGCAGCTGCATGGCCATCCGCTACTCGGATGCGATCGAGGATGGCCTCACCGAAGGCGAAGTGTGCTCGCTGGAGAAACCCTACGAGGCGCCAAACCTGACCGAGGCCGAGCGCGTGGGACTGCGCTACGCCGATCTCATGGCGACCAACCATCTGGCCATCGACGACAAGCTGTACGCCGAGTTGAAGAAGCATTTCACCGAGCAGCAGGTGGTGGAACTCGGCGTGTGGTGCGCGATCACCGTGGGCTTTGGCCGCCTGCAGGCCAGCTGGCAGATGATCGAAGAGCTGCCGGGGAAATTCAGCGA
The DNA here is from genome assembly GCA_964201515.1 of Burkholderiales bacterium. Classification (GTDB taxonomy): domain Bacteria; phylum Pseudomonadota; class Gammaproteobacteria; order Burkholderiales; family SG8-39; genus CAIYPG01. The sequence continues at coordinate 8,748 of CAXNGL010000046.1, read as the reverse complement.
CCCCGACTCGGGCAAGCTCTCCCCCTGGGGCTCGGAGTCGTGGGTGGCGCCGCGACCCAGCGTGAAGAAACCGGCCGCGACATCGCAACCGGCCGCCAAGTCGCAGAAAGCCGCCTGAGCAGATGAACAGTGCCGCCGCGAGCACTACCGGCAAGGATGCCCACGCGGCGGAAACGCTGAAGCCGGTCCCCGATCCGGCCGACGGCACACGCTTCAAGGTGCTGGGAGCGCTCAGTTTCTCGCACTTCCTCAACGACATGATGCAGTCGCTGATGCTGGCGCTGTATCCCATGCTCAAGGGGGATTTCAGCCTGAGCTACGCGCAGATCGGCATGATCACGCTGATGTTCCAGTTCACCGCCTCGCTGCTGCAACCGCTGGTCGGCATCTACACCGACAAGCACCCCAAGCCTTACGCCCTGTCGATCGGCATGGGATTCACGCTGGTGGGACTGCTGGTGCTGGCGGTGGCGCCCAGCTACGGCTTCGTGCTTCTCGCCGCGGCGCTGGTCGGTACCGGCTCGGCGGTGTTTCACCCGGAGTCTTCGCGCGTGGCGCGCCTCGCCTCCGGCGGCCGGCACGGCCTCGCGCAGTCGATCTTCCAGGTCGGCGGCAACGCCGGGCAGGCGATGGGGCCGCTGGCCGCGGCGTGGATCATCATCCCGTTCGGCCGCCCCAGTGTGGGCGCGTTCTCGGCTGCCGCGCTACTGGCAATCGGAGTGCTGTGGAGCGTCGGCAACTGGTACCGCGCTCACCGCATCGCCAACGCGGGCAAGCCAGCACCGGCTTCAGCGATGCACTCCGATCTGCCCAAGGCTGCGGTCACGCTGTCCATGACCATCCTCATGGTGCTCGCGCTGTCCAAGGCCTTCTACATCACCAGCCTCAACAGCTACCTCACGTTCTACCTGATCGAGCGGTTCGGGACCAGCGTGGAAACGGGGCAGTTCTACCTCTTCCTGCTGCTGGCCTCGGTGGCCGTCGGGACCCTGCTCGGCGGCCTGATCACGGACCGCATCGGCCGCCGGAACGTGATCTGGATTTCCATCCTCGGTGCCGCGCCGTTCGCCATGCTGCTGCCCTACTCGAACCTGGAGTGGACCGGTGTCATGATCGTGCTGATCGGCCTGGTGTCCGCCGCCTCGTTCCCGGCCATCATCGTCTACGCCCAGGACATCATGCCCGGGCGCGTCGGCATGGTAGCGGGGCTGTTCTTCGGCCTGTCCTTCGGCATCGGCGGACTGGGAGCGGCACTGCTTGGGAAACTCGCCGATGTCACCGACATCGTCTATGTCTACAAGGTGTGCTCGTTCATTCTCCTGCTCGGGCTGCTGACGGCATTCCTGCCCAATATCGGCGCACAAAAGAAAAGGGGCGGTTGAGCCGCCCCGTCGTTCACACCATTGCGGCCTGACGTAGCGTCGCGTGGCCGTCAGTCATCCCCCTTGATGCCCGCTTCGCGAACCAGCTTGGTGAACGCCTCGAAATCGCTGCGCATCACCTTGAGCATTTCCTCGCTCGTCGAGCCGCCGACCACCAGCCCGGCGTTCATCAGTTGTTTCTGGACTTCCGGGGCGGTCAATGATTTCTGCACTGAGTCATTCAGTGATCGCAGCACGTCGCGAGGAATAGCGGCCGGTCCGAGCACGCCCCACCAGAGTTCCATCGTATAGCCTGGAAGGCCCGACTCGCTGACCGTCGGCACATCCGGCAGGTCCACCAGCCGGCTCTTGCCGGTCACGGCAATGGCACGCACCTGGTTGGCCTTGATGCTGGGCAGCGCCGATTGCGTCACCTGGAACACCATGTGGATCTGGCCGCCGATGAGGTCGGTCTGCGCCGGCCCGCTTCCCCTGTAAGGAACGTGCGTCATCGGGATGCCGGCCATGCGCGTGAACATCTCGCCCGCGATGTGCGGACTGGTGCCGGTGCCGGCCGACCCGTAGGTGAGCGGGCGCGTCTTGGCCAGCGCGATCAGTTCGCGCACGTTCTTGGCCGGCAGCGAGGGGTGCACCTCGATGACCATCGGCGCCGAGCCCACCACCGACACGGGGCTGAAATCGTCGACCGCCTTGTAGGGCACCTTGGTGCTGGCGGCGCCGTGGATCAGGTGCGAAGTGCCGGTCAGCAGCAGCGTGTAGCCATCCGGCGCAGAGCGTGCCACGAAGTCGGCGCCTATCGAGCCGCTCGCCCCGGCGCGGTTCTCGACCACCACCGGCTGCTTCCAGTTCTCGGCCAGGCGGGTGCTCACGGCCCGCGCAATCAGGTCATTGCCGCCACCCGGCGGATAGCCGACGATCATGCGCACCGGTTTGGCGGGAAAGCCTTGCGCCATCGCGGCACCGCTGCCGAGCGCCAGCAGCACGCCGGTTGTTGCGAGGCAGATTCTCAAAGTGTTGTTCATGGTTGGCTCACTGTTAGGGGTTGAACATCCGTTTAATTCGCATCATTTTTCAATTCGGCTGCGCTCGCTGCATCGCCCGGTCAGGCGCGCGCCGCTGCGCAGTTTGCATTCGCGCCGTTGTTCCCAGCAGCGCGGCCGAGCCTGCGTAGCAGGCCGCGCGGTCACTCTAGCGCCCGATCTTGACCAGGTCGTCACCGAAAGGGCCGTCGCGCAGGCGCACCGCCTCCTTCAAACCCTTTTCGATGGTGTTGCGGCGAAACTCCTCGCGACTCTTGGCCAGGTGGCCACGCGCATCCATTTCCGCCGCCAGGCGCTGCAAGGTGCGCGTGCCCATCAACTCGAGCCCGAGGTTGACGATGCGCTTGTTGGCCGACAGCAGGTCGGTGTCGATCAGCGCCAGGCGATTGGCCAGCGCATCCACCTCGGCCCCAAGCTGGTCGGCCGGCACCGACTTGAGGGCGAGGCCGAGCACCGCGGCATCCCTGCCGCCGAGGGAATCGCCGGTCAGCAATAGCCGCTTGGCCCATTGCGGCCCCAGGTTGTAGAGCCACATGTGCGAGGGCAGCGAGCCCTGGGAGCGCGCCGGTGGAAAACCGAAACGCGCATCATCGGCACAGATGACCATGTCGCACAACAAGGCCAGGTCGGTGCCGCCGGCGAGGCAGCGCCCGTGCACCTGGGCGATCACCGGCTTGTGCATGTCGAACAGCGCCATGCGCTTGGCCTGCGCCCGCTCGAGACGCCAGGCATCGTCATCGAAGCTCTGGCGTCCGCGCCGGTAGTCGGTCTGCCCTGCCGCCGGCGCCTCGTACTGGCCCATGTCGTAGCCCGAGCAGAAATCGATGCCGGCGCCGCGCAGCACGACGCAATGCACGCGTGTGTCGTCATCCGCCGCCCACAGTGCGCTCTCCAGCTCCTGTTGCATCAGCACGCTGATGGCATTGCGCTTCTCGGGACGATTGAGCGTGATGCGCGCGCGTCCGTCGGCGACTTCGTAGAGGATGGTCTGGTATTGCTGGTCCTGGCTCATGCTATCTCCTTGAAACGGGTCTGGTCTGCCGGTCCTGCGCTTGTCTCGGCTTCATTTTGGCACGCCCATCAGGCGCACCGGCTGGCCATCGATCCAGGCGCGTATATTGTCCACCGTGTGGTCGAAAAACATCCGGTAGGCGCGCTCGGTGACATAACCGATGTGCGGCGTGGCAATGACATTGGGCAGGGTGCGAAAGGGATGACCTGGCGGCAGCGGCTCGATGTCATAGGCGTCGACGCCGAAGCCGCCGATGCGTTGCTCGGCGAGCGCGGCGATCACCGCCGCCTCGTCGACCAGCGGCCCGCGTGAGGTGTTGATCAGGAACGCATTCGGCTTCATCAATGCCAGGTCCGCCGCCCCCACGAAATGGCGGGTGCGCTCCGACAACTTGAGATGGATGGTGATGAAATCGGACTGCGCCATGAGCTCGGCCTTGCTCACCAGGGCGGCGCCCGCCGCTTCGGCACGCTCCACGGTGAGGTTCTGGCTGTATGCCAGCACGCGCATGCCAAAGGCATTGGCCACCTTGGCCACGCGCGCACCGATGTAACCGAGGCCGAGAATGCCCAGCGTGCCTGCCTGCAAATCCATGCCGACGCCGGACTGCCAGCCGCCGGCGCGCAGCGTGCCCGTCTCGCGATTGATGCCGCGCGCGTAGGCCAGCATCAGCAGCCAGGTCAGTTCGGGCGTGCCATTGCCGACCGTCCCGGTGCCAGACACGCAGATGCCCCGCGCCACGGCATGGTTCGAGTCGAGCGCGGCGTTCCACATCGCCGTGGAGCAGATCAGCTTCAGGTTGGGCAAGGCGTCGATCATGCCGGCGTCGAGCGGCGTGCGTTCGCGCATCAGGCAGACAACGTCGAAGGGCTGCAGGCGTTCGAGCACTGCGGCGCGGTCGTGCAGGTGGTCGGCGAAGCAGGTGAGCTCGACCTCGCCGGTCAGCCGTTCCCAGGCGCCATACCGTTTCGCAGCGCCTTGGTAGTCGTCCAGTACCGCGACGCGCAACATGGCCCGGGTCATCGCGAACCTGCCGACTCAGTCGATCGATCGGCCCGCGCTCGCGCCTCGGCACGGCGCCGGCTCGCATCGCGCCCGTGGCGCAGTGCATCGGCGATCGACAGGGCCGACATCGCCGTCGCCAGCGACTTGGTTTCGCGCAGCGTCGCCCGGTCCGCAGCGGCCAGGCGCCTGGCAACCTCCAGCGCGGCAGCCATCACCTCGCCGTCAGCCACCACCGCATTGGCCATCCCGGCAGCCAGCGCCTGGCTCGAATCGATCAGGTCGCCGAGCGCGAAGAGCGCGAAGCCCTGCTTGCGGCCCAGCGCCACCTGCAGGCCGGGAATCATCAACCCGGGCACCATGCCGTGGCGCACTTCCGGATAGCCCAGGCGCGCCGACTCCCCGAGTATCGCCATATCGGACACATTCACCAGCGCACCTCCCAATCCGATGGCCGGGCCGACCACCGCGGCAACCACCGGCACTGCAATTTCCCCGAACACCAGCAGGACGTCCCGATAGGCGTCGCCGCGCACCGCCTCGGCAGCCGCATTGGCGCGCTCGCCCTTGAACTCGGACAGGTCGGCACCCGCGGAGAAACACGTGCCGGCACCGGCGAGCACCACCGCGCCGACTGCTGCATCGGCATCCGCGGCACGCAGCGCCCCAATCAACGCCAGCGTGAGCTGCGTGTCGAGCGCGTTGCGGCGCAGCGGGCGATTCAAGGTGAGGACGCGAACACCGTCCTGCTGGCTGGTCAACAACACCGCATCGGATTCGCTCATGCGCGTGCCTCCGCCGTGGTGGCAGCTTGGCGAGCTTGCGCCACCAGCGCTGCGTCATCGACGGAGACTGCGCGCAGGGCGCGCTTCTCGCTGGCATCGAAAGGCGTGCGCGCGTGCTGCGTGGCGATGTTGTCCCACAGCAGGGTGTCGCCGACCGACCACACATGGCGATAGACATACGCGGGCTTTTCCATGTGCGCCCAGAGTTCCTTGAGCAAGTGCCGGAATTCCGCGCGCTGCATGCCGATCACCTCCTTGGTCACCGCCCGGCTGGCCGAGATGAAGCGCCGCCCGGTGTAGGGGTGCGTATCGATGATGGCGCGCACGTAGTCGAGGGTATCCACCCGCCCGTCGGTGTAGTTGTAGGTTGCGGAAAAGCGCGCCCGCAGCGGTTCGACGCGCGCCTTGAGCGCCGGTTCAAGCTCCTCACAGGCCTTGATCACATTCGAGAACAAGGTATCGCCCCGTCCCGTCGATGCCGGCACGATCAGCCCATGCAGCGAGCGCGCCTTCAGGATGTGCTCGGTGAAGCTCAGGTCGGAGTGGAAGGACAGCTCGCCGTTGCCGAACATCCCGTCGGGGTGCGCGTTGGACACCAGCGACGACTGCTTGCTCGGATCGGCGTAGTTGCCGCCACCGCGAAAGGTCAGCTCGCCTGCGATCCGCGTCAGGCGCACCTGCTGCGCTTCGTCCAGCGGCGTGCGCCGAAACAGCAGCAACCGATGCTCGAGCAGCGCCGCGTAAAGCTGCGCGCGCGTGGCATCGTCGAAATCCTCGCGCGGATCGAAATCTACCACCTCGGCGCCCAGATGGTCGGTCAGGGGAATGCATCGAAAGGCCATGCTTGCTCCTCGGCTGTTCAGGATCTGTTGCACAGGTGTGGCGCTTGCCGTCACGCCGCAGCGACCTGCTGCTGCTCACCGACCACGATAAGCGCATCGACGACGCGCAAGGCATCGTGTTCGCGATCGATGACGATGAGCGGGTTGATGTCCACCTCGGATACCGCCCCGGTGGCGGCGAGGTCCCCCAGCACCACCATCAGGTCGGCAAGGCGATCCAGGTCGACCGGCCGGCGTCCGCGCGCACCCTGGAGCATGGCGATGCCGCGCGTCGCCTCGATGGCGGCACGCGCCTGGCCGCGGTTCAGTGGCGCCGGAACCAGGCTTACATCGCGCAATACCTCGGCAAAGATGCCCCCGAAACCGAACATGACCACCGGCCCGAATACCGCGTCGCGCTTGGTGCCAATGATCAATTCGATGCCAGCCGGGACCTGCTCCTGCACCAGCACGCTCTGCACCAGCCGTTGCGGCGCGTAGCGGTGCATGGCGGCAACGATGTTTCCATAGGCTTCTCCAACAGCCTCCACCGACTGCAGGTTCAGCCGCACGATGCCGGCTTCGGTCTTGTGCAGGATATCCGGATGCTCGCCTTTGAGTGCCACCGGGAATCCGAGCTTGCGGGCGGCGTCCTGCGCAGCGGCAGCCGACTCGACCACGAACTCGCGCGTGACCGGGAAACCGCAATCGGCGAGCAAGGCCTTGGCCTCGCGCTCTCCCAGGGTCTGCCCGGCCCGGCCGCGCAGCGCATCCGCCGCACGTGCCGGCAACGGAGCGGCGACCGCCGGGGACGACCGAGATACCCGCACCGCCTGACTAGCGCAAAAGCGATCCAGCAGGCCGATGCCCTTGATAGCCTGTGCCGGCGATTCGAAGAAAGGCACGTCGCTGGCACGCAGCATGTCCTTGCCCTCGCCCTCAATCGCGCCGCCGGCCCACAGCGCGATGACGATCTTGTCGGTGTGCGCGGCGATGCGCAGAATGTCGGCCAGCGCCGGGTCGTAATTGCGCGCCACCGTCAGCACCGGCACGGCAATACGCACCAGCGGATCATCGAGCAGGCGCGCAAGGCAGCGTCCCCACACACTGTGGTCGGACACCATGCCGCCGGTGAGATCGAGCGGGTTGAGGTAATCCGCGCCCGACTTCAGGTCCGCGCGCAACGCCGCCTGGGTCGCGGCATCCAAGGGCGGAAAGCCGAGTCCGGCCGCCGCCCCGAGATCCCCGAACAGCGCCACGTGGCCGCCCGACACGGAAAACGCAGTGCAACCCTGCCCCGGTTGCAGCGGCAATCGGCCATGCGGCAGCTTCCCCGCACCCTTCAGGCGCGAGAACAGGGCACCGAACTGGTACACCTCCTCGATGTCGTCCACGCGCAACGCCCCGGCGCTGCGGCACACGGCATCGAACACCGCATCGGACCCGGCCATGGCGCCGGTGTGTGAAGCCGCCATCGCCTGCCCCAGATCGGAGCGACCGGTCTTGAGGATGAGGACCGGCTTGCCATTGTCGGCGGCATGCGCCAGCGCGCGGCGAAACGCAGCACCATCGCGCACGCCTTCGATCATCAAGGCGATCACATCGGTGGCCGGATCGTCGGCGAGGAAATCAACGAGTTCGGTAAGGTCGATGTCGGCGGCATTGCCGGTATTGACGATGCGCGAAAACCCGATGCCGCGCTCGAAGCCATTGAAGGGTACGCTCGCCATTCCCACGCCGCCGCTCTGGCTGACCAGACCGATGCGCCCGCGCGGCGGATTGGGGAACTCCAGCACCACTGCCGCGGCCATGGCAACGCTGGCCACCGGATTGAGGAAGCCGACGCAATTGGGCCCCAGCACGCGCACGCCGGTGCGCCGCGCAAAGGCCAGCAGCCGCTCCTGGCGCGCGATCCCTTCGGCGTCGCCCCGCTCGGCAAAACCCGAACTCGTGACCACCAGCAACTGGACGCGCTTGGCCTCGCAGGCGGGCAGCACCGAATCGATGTCCGCCGCCGCCACCGAATACACCACGCAGTCCACCTCGCCCGGCACACTGGCAAGATCGGGGTAGCAGGCATGCCCGAGGATCTCGGTGCGCCGCGCGTTGATGGGGTACAAGGCGCCCGTGTACCCGTTGCGGATCAGGTAGGGCATGATGCGGCCGCTGAACTTCACCGGGTCGGCCGAGGCGCCGATGATGGCGACCGAACGCGGCGCCAGCAACTCCTGCATTGGCACCTGCGCGTTCATGGCGCCTTCAGCAACCCGGTCAACGCGTCCAACGGCGTGTCCGCGTGCATGCCCCACACCGCGGCCTTGATCTCCTTCGCCCGCGCAGCGCCCAAGCGTGCCGACACCAGCTGGTCGAACTTGCCCTCCAGTTGCTCAGGCGACAACGGTCGGCTGGGGTCGCCCAGCGCCACGGCTGCGTACTCCGACACGCTGCGGCCGTCCCGCAGCGTCAGGGTAATGCGCGAGGGGCGCTCTTCGGGCGCGCGTGCATCGAGCTCGGGGTCGCAGGCAACCGCGCACGCCGAGGCGAGGCGCGCCACCGCTGCATCGCCGACATTGGCATCGGTGAATACCGACTGGTCGCAGCGCCCATGCACCAGCGTCAGGGCGAGGCTGACCGGAAAGGATTCCTTTGCCGCCAGCACGTTGGCCGGACGCGGTTCCGCATTGTCCCGCGCGGGAACCGCGAAGG
>CAXNGL010000045.1:0-14120 GCA_964201515.1 Burkholderiales bacterium | reverse complement strand
ATGACGACTTTTCCGATGTGGGCCCGGCGTTCGAGGTGACGGTAGGCATTGGCGGCTTCGTCGAACGCGAACACACGGTCGATGACTGGATGTAGTCTATGTTGCGCAATCGCCCGCATCATGGCCTCAAGGTCGTTACGACTGCCGGTACCAATGCCGTGGATGGTAATGTGCCGGCCGATGATGGCGACCAACGAAATGTCGGGCGCTGTCGCGGCGAGGCGACTCAGCACGCTGATGCGCGCGCCGTTGCGAACGCATTTGAGCGTGCGCGCCATGTCGCAGGCAACTTCGACCACGAGGTCCACGCCATGGTTGCCGGTGAGCTTTCGCACCGGGACCTCCCAATCGGGTTCAGCGACATAGTTGACGGTGGCGTCTGCCCCGAGTGCGCGCAGTCGTTCCAGTTTGGCAGCGGTGGACGACATCGCAATGATGCGCGCGCCAAACAGCTTGGCAAACTGCAGGGCAAAGATGGAGACCCCGCCTGTTCCCTGTACCAGAACCGTCTCGCCGGGAACCAATGGGGAATAGGAAACAAGGGCGTTCCAGGCTGCCAGGGCTGCACACGGAAGCGTTGCGGCTTCTTCAAAACTCAGGTGCCCGGGGAAGGGCACCAGTGCCTCCTCATGCACCACGACATACTCTGCCAGTACGCCATCCACGCTATTCAGGTCCTGGCGCAGTAGAGGGGGACGCGGGCCGCCGGTCCAATCAGGATGGAAAGCCGTGACCACGCGATCGCCAGCCTTGAAGCGATGTACTCCAGCCCCCAGAGCCTCGACCGTACCGGCGCCATCCGTTAGCGGTACCGCTCCGATCGGGATCTTGCGCACACCATAGACAATGCCCAGGTCACGCGCGTTGAGTGAATTGGCCCGAATACGGACCAACACCTCGCGTTGACCGGGGGCCGGAATTTCCCCTTTGTGGATGACCAGACCTTCGATGCTTCCAGGGTGGTCAAGACGGTAGGACTTCATCATATTCTCAGCAATCTATCAATGACTCAGTAGTCGATAAATAAAGCGACAATTGTCGGTTGTTCTTGGGCATTGTGGGCATTGTGGGCCTCGTGATTTTGTACGCTGCAAGCTTGCAGCGTACAAAATCACGAGGTACGGGTTAGGTTCGCAGGTAGAGGTTTGCTTCCGGCTTGTCCGGATGAGGTGCTGGTGAGTAATCGGACTGGCTGTGACGGTGCGGAACGGCCGCCGCGTGTCGATGCCGCTAGGCCGGTGCCGGGTTCGGTGGCTTGGGTGGCTTGAGGTGGGGTGTGGCGGAGAACCGTTCGCCGGCAATGTCGACCTCGTAACGTGCCTTGAGCAGGAAGTCGTCGGTGATGATTTCGTTGCTCCGCACATAGAGCATGCCGATGGCCCGGCCCAGCGCGCGGCTGTAGCCGGTGGAGGTGAGTTCACCGACCGGCTGGCCGTCGCGAAGCACCGGCTCGCCGCCCCACGGGAAGGCCTGGCCGTCATCGAGGGCCAGCATCAAGAGCTGTTTCTGCACCCCTTCGGATTGCTGTTTGCGCAGCGCATCGCGGCCAATGAAGCCGCCAGGCTTGTCCATGCGCACGGCAAAGCCGAGCCCGGCCTCCAGCGGCGTTTCATCCGGACCCAGCTCGGTGCCGAAAGCGCGGCGTCCGGCCTCGACGCGCAAGGCGTCGATGGTGTAGTAGCCGGCATCCTTCAGGCCGAGGTCGGTGCCTGCCGCGTGGAGCGCATCGTAGACGCCCAGCGCCATTTCAGTGGGCACGTACAGCTCGTAGCCAGGGCCGCCGACGTAGCTCATGCGCGCCGCGAGCACCCGCGCGTAAGCCAGGTCGATTTCGCGAATGGTGGAAAACCGGATCGTCGCCGGTTCATCCGGTGACAGCCGCGACAACAGCGCAGGCGCCTGCGGCCCCATCACCGAAATCACCGTCCACGCCGAGGTGACATCCGTGAGCACGGCGAATTCATGCGCGTCGATGTGGCTGTTGACCCAGTGTGCGTCGCGCGTTGCCTGCCCGGACCCGGTGATGATCTTGAACCGGTCGGGAGCAAGGCGGATGACGGTGAGGTCGGACTCGAAGCCGCCGCGCGCGTTGAGCATGGCGGTGTAGACCATGCTGCCGGCGGCGACGTCAATGTCGTTGGCGCACAGGCGTTGCAGCACCTGCAGGCTGTCGCGCCCCTGCAACAGGAACTTGGAAAACGATGTCTGGTCGAAAATGCTGACGGCTTCGCGCGTGCAGCGCTGCTCCTCGAGCACCAGCGGCAGCCAGCCCGGGCGGCCCAGGGAATACGCAATGGCCGGTGCGCCCGCCGTGCCAGGTTGGGCGAAGTAGTTGGCGCGCTCCCAGCCAAGCTTGGATCCGAAACTGGCACCGCGCGCAGCCAGCCGTTCGTACAGCGGCGAGCGGCGCAGCGGGCGCACCGATTCGAGTTCCTGGCGCGGCCAGCGCATGGCGTAGTGGAGCCCCAGCGTTTCGGTAATCCGATCGCGCAGGTGGGCGCGGTTGGCCTGGAAGGGCGCGAAGCGCCGGATGTCCACATCCCACAGGTCCGTGCTGGGCGCGCCGCCGATGATCCATTCGGCAATCAGGCGTCCAGCACCGCCGGCGTTGGCGATGCCGGCCGAGTTGAAGCCCGCGGAGACGTAGTAGCCCTTGACCTCGGGCGCCTCGCCGAGAATGAAGTTGCCATCCAGGGTGAAGCTCTCCGGGCCGTTGAGGAAGAACTTTATTTCGGTCTTGGCCAACGCCGGTACCCGGTGCATGGCGTTGTCGATCAATGGCTGGAACTGCTCGATGTTGTCCGGCAGCAGCTGGAACTCGAAATGGTCCGGGATGCCCTGCATGCCCCAGGGCTTGGCCACCGGCTCGAAGCCGCCCATCAGGAGCCCGCCCACTTCCTCCTTGAAATAGATGAAGCCATCGGCATCGCGCATCACCGGCAACATCGGATGCACGCCCTCGATCGCCCGGCTCACCAGGTAGAAATGCTCTGCCGAATGCAGCGGCACGTTGACCCCGGACAGGAGGCCCAGCTGGCGCGCCCATTGGCCGCCGCAGTTGAGCACGCTCTCGCAGGCGATCTCGCCCTGCTCGGTCTGCACGGCGCGGATCCTGCCGCCGTCGATGCGCGTGCCGGTGAATTTCACGCCTTCGAAGAGGCGCGCGCCGCGGTTGCGCGCGCCTTTCGCCAGCGATTGGGTGAGATCGGTGGGGTTGGCCTTGCCGTCGCCGGGAATCCATACCGCCCCGACCAGGTCATCGGTGCGCATGACCGGGTATATCTCACCCGCCCTCCTGGGGGAGACGAACTCGAATTCAACCCCGAAACTCTTTGCAGCGGCCATCTGGCGTTTGAGCAGCGTCATGCGCTCGGGGGTGCGCGCGATGTTGAGGCTGCCGCATTGCCGCCAGCCGGTGGCGAGACCGGTTTCCGCTTCCAGCGTCGAATACAGCTCGATGCCGTAGCGGCTCATGCGCGTCTGGTTGCGATTGGGGCGCAGTTGCCCGACCAGGCCGGCTGCATGCCAGGTGGTGCCGCAGGTGAGCTTGCCCTGTTCCAGCAGCACGACGTCCGTGCAGCCCAGCTTGGTGAGGTGGTAGGCGGCGCTGCAGCCGGCGATGCCGCCGCCAATGATGACCACCTGGGCATGGGTTGGAATGGCAGTATTCATAATTGGTACTCAATAAAGGCAATGGGATTATTCTGAATTGGCAGTATTGGTATGGTTCCCGACCAGCCCGGCGTTTTACAGCCTGAGCGCAATCACACCGGCGGTGACGATGCAGGCACTGGCGATGCGGTAGCGGCCGAACGATTCGCGCAACACCAGCGTCGCGAGCAGCGCGGCGAAGATGACCGAAGTCTCGCGCAGCGCCGCCACCGCGGCCACCGGCGCGCGCGTCATGGCCCACAGCGCGATGCCATAGGCGGCGGCGGAACAGGCCCCGCCGGCCAGGCCGCGCAGCCAGCGCAGGCGCACATAGCGCACAAAGGCATGGCCGCGCTGCCACCACACCAGCAATGCGAAGGGGAAGACGTCGAACACGAACATCCACAGTGCATAGCCCCAGGGGCTGCCGGACAGGCGCACGCCGCGTGCGTCGATCAGGGTGTAGCTGGCGATGATCACTGCATTGGCCAGCGCCCACGCGGTGGCGCGGCCGTGCGGACGCGCGGTTTTCAATCCGAACCAGCCGATGCCGATCACGCCGATGCTGACCAATACCACGCCGAGCATCACGCCGGGGCCCGGCCATTCGCCCACCACCAGCGCCGAGCTTGCAACCACGATGAGCGGCGCGATGCCGCGCATCAACGGATAGGCGTGCGACAGATCGCCGTGGCGATAGGCGCCGACCAGCGCGATGTAGTAGCCCACGTGCACGGCGAGTGATGCCGCCAGGTACGGCCAGCTTTCCGGCGCCGGCGGCGCGACGAAGCCGATGAAGGGCAGGGCGGACGCGCCGGCGCCCATGGTGATGAGGGCGGTGTCGAACTGCGGGTCGCCACTGCCCTTGATCATCACGTTCCAGGTGGCATGCAGCAGCGCTGCCCCGAGCACCATGAGGGTGATGGTCAGGCTGATTTCGCTGATGATCGGCACGCGGCCCTTGGGGATTTCGCCCAGCGAAGCTGCAAGGCGCAGCTGCGCAGGTGAACGGAAAAATGATCGAAGCCGGGCGTGATCAGGCCGGCTGTCTTGGCAAGATCGTCCCACAGGCGCAATTGCACCGCTTCCCGGGCATGCGGTTGCGCAATGAATGCGCTGGCCTCGGCCGTTGTGAATATGCCGCCCTGCAATTGCAGGCTGCGTATCGAATCGGCGGACAGCTGGTCGCGATATTCGCCGCGCACGGCGCACAGGTAGCGCTTGGCATCGACGTGCAGTCGAATCGGCGCGATCACCTGCTCATCGAACAGGCCGCGCAGGAACGGCACCACGAAATACTGGTGGGTGTCATCGATCCCGCGCGTGGTGGGCGTGTCGCCCTGGTCAGCCAGCAGATGGCCGAGGTCGTGGAGAAGCGACGCCGTGACGAGGGTTGCGCTGGCGTAGGCCTCTTCCGCGAGGCTGGCCGTCTGCAGCGCGTGCTGCAACTGGGTTACCGGTTCGCCCGCGTAGGTCTGGTGGCCCTTGTCCCGGTAGATGGCGCAGATGTCATCGATGGTCAGCATGGCGCAGTCTTCAGCCCTGCCCGGATCGTCGCGCGAAGGGCGTCAAACCCACGGCAGGGAATAGGTCTTGGTGTTGGTGAAGCTTTTCATCGCCTCCTGCACGCCTTCCTTGTAGCCCAGCCCCGAATCCTTGATGCCCCCGAAGGGTGTCAGCTCCAGGCGGTAGCCGGGCACCTCGCGCACATTGACCGACCCCACGTGCAGTTCGGACACGAAGCGCGCAATGGTGTCGAGGCGATTGGTGCAAATACCGGACGACAACCCGTAGGCCGTGCCATTGGCCATGCGGATCGCCTCGTCGATGCTGCGAAAGCGGATCACCGGCGACACCGGTCCGAAAGTCTCGTGCAGCACCAGCGGCATGTCCGGGGTCACGCGATCGACCACCGTGGGTGAATACAGCGCCTCGTGGCGCACGTTGCCGAGCAGCAGGCGCGCGCCCATGCCGAGCGCCTCGTTCACCTTGTCCTCGCAATACTTCGCTGCTGCCGCGTCGATCAGCGTGCCCATGTCCATGGCCCGGTCCATCGGGTCGCCGTGGTGCCAGGCGCGGGTTTTCGCCACCAGCAGGTCGACAAAATCACCGGCCACCGATTCCTGCACCAGCATGCGCTTGACCGCCGTGCAGCGCTGCCCGGAGTTCTTGTAGGAACCTGCAACGGCCAGCGTGGCCGCCTCTTCCAGGTCGGCGTCTTCCATCACGATCAGCGGATCGTTGCCGCCCATCTCAAGCACCATGCGCCGGTAGCCGGCCTTGGCCGCGATATATTTACCGATGGCGACGCCGCCGGTAAAGGTGATGAGGTCGACGTGCGGGTTGGTGATCAGTTCGTCGGCGATCTCCCGCGGATCGCCGGTGACGACCTGGAACATTTCCGGCGGCAGGCCTGCCTCGTACAAGACGTCGGCGAGGGCGAGGGCGGACAGCGGCACCTTTTCCGATGGCTTGAGCAGCATGCGGTTATTGGTGGCGATGGCGGGAACCACCTTGTGCGCGACCTGGTTCATCGGATGGTTGAATGGCGTAATGGCGCTGATCACCCCTAGCAGCGGATCGCGCTGGGTGTAGACGCGCCGGCGCTTGCCATGCGGGGTCAGGTCGCAGGAAAAAATCTGCCCGTCGTCGCGCAGTGCTTCATTGGCGCCGAACACCAGCACATCGCTGACGCGGCCGATTTCGTACAGGGAGTCCTTCTTGCAGAGACCGCTCTCCGCGGTGACGAGGTCGGACAGGGCTTCGGTGCGCTCGCGCACCATCGCCGCAGCCTTGTTCAGGATGTTGGCGCGCTCAAAGCGGGTGAGGCGCGGCCGGTAGGCCTGGGCGATGGCGAAGGCGCGGCGCACATCGTCGAGCGTGGCCTTGGGCACGCTGCCGATCAAGGCGCCGGTATAAGGATTGAACACCTCGATGACGCGCTCGCGCGTGATGCGTTCGCCGCCGATGCGCATCGCTTCGGCGTGAAACGCGGGGCCTGGCGGCGGCTTGGCGACGGAGTTCACGCCGGCCTCCTACTCCAGGCGGTTGAGCGCGACATCGAGGATGTCGAAGTTGCGCAGCCGCTGCTGCGGCGGAATCCCGCTGGCCTTGCGGCTGAACAGCAACGGCACCTGCTGCTCTGACAGGCCGCCATGCGAGCGCAGCGGGACATCCAGCCCGGACAGGTCGTGTCGCGCCGCGCTGGTGCCCAGCACGCAGAGCCGCTCGGCCAGGATGACGATGTCGCCCATGCGGTCCGGCGGCAGCTCGAAACGCGCGCAGGCCGCCTGTTTGTCCAGCACCAGCTCGATGCCGGGGACCTCGCCGAGGCGCGCGGCAATGTCGTCGGGCCGGGCAGAAGCCGGGAGATACGCGGTGGCGAATGAGCCCAGCGCGCCATGGTGGGCGACATACGGGTCGGTAATGGGAAGGATCACGCGCGCGGCCGCCTTGCCCAGCCAATCGTCGAGAAGGTCCTGCAGGAAGACGATCTGTGGCCGGCCGGCCGAATCCGTCTTGGCATTCATGCCGTGGTCTGCGGTCAGCGCAATGGTCGCGCCGAGGGCTTCGAGCTCGGCCATGTAGCCGTCCAGCATGCCGTAGAAGGCGTTGGCCAGCGGCGTTCCCGGCGCGTGCTTGTGCTGGATGTAGTCGGTGGTGGAGAGATACATGAGGTCGGGGCGATGCAGCTGCATGAGCTTCACCCCGGCGGCGAAGACGAATTCGGAAAGCGCCGCACTGTAGACGGAAGCCAGCGGGCGCCCCAGCAGCTGCAGCACGTCGCCGATGCCGTTCTGCTTCTCGTTGGCTTGGTCGGCGTGCTCGGCGGAGAAACAGATTCCCTCGAGCTGATGGCCGAGCAGGGTGCGCAGCTTGTCCTTGGCCGTCACCACCGCTACCTTGGCGCCGGCCCGGGAGAACGCCGCGAGCACACTGCCGGCGCGCAGCAGCGCCGGGTCGTTCATCATGACTTCGCGGTCATTGTCGCGGTCGTAGAAGTAGTTCCCGCAGATGCCGTGGACCGACGGCGGCACGCCGCTGACGATGGACAGGTTGTTCGGGTTGGTGAAACTGGGCACCACCGAGTCCGCATTGAACGAGCTGCCGTGCTCGAGCACGCGCTTGAACCAGGGCGCCGCGCCCGCCTGCACCGCCTGGGTGATGTAGTCGGGCTCGCAGCCATCGACGCAGACCACCACCAGCGGACGCTGCGGCCACTGGTAGGTCCTGCCGTTGACAGTCAGTGCCGACCGGGTCATCGCTGCGTCACTCCTTCGCGCATGGCCAAGCGCCGCTTGTCGTGCCCCTTGATCGGATCTTGCCCCTTGATCGGATCGTGACCCTTGACCGGATCCTGCCCCTTGACCGGATCTTGCCGCTTGACTGGATCTTGCCCCTTGGCCGAATCGCGCGCCTTCGCTTGATCGGGCGGGGCAGTCGCGGCAATGCCCTTCGCCTTGCGCATGCGTGCGCGGCTGGCCATGACGTGTTCATGCATGCTGCGCCCGGCCGCTTCGGCATCGCCGGAGGCGATCGCCTGGACGATGCGGCGATGCTCGCTGTTCGACACCGTCAGGCCGCCGACCTTGCTGCCCTGCGCCAGCGTGTCGCGGCGGTACAGGCTCAGCTCGTTCACCAAGCGCCGATAGGTGCTGAGCAATTTGCCGTTGCCGGTGAACTGCACCAGCAGGTCGTGGAACTGCAGGTTGAGCGGGTAGTAGTCATCCAGGCTGCGGCCGGTGACGGCGCGCTCCATGCGCTCCTGCATCTGCCGCAGCTCCTTCATCTGTGCTGGCGCTATGCTCACCGCCAGGATCTGCCCCACCAGCTGGTCGAGGGCCGCCCGCACGGTGTAGGTTTCGTCGGCCTCCTGCATCGGCATCTCGCGCACGAACACGCCGCGATTCTTTTCCGTTTGCACCAGGCCGGATTCCTGCAGGGCGCGAAAGGCCTCGCGCACCGGCCCGCGGCTCACCCGCAGCCGCGCCGCCAGCGCAGCCTCGTTGAGCTTGTCCCCGGAACACAGTTCCCCATCGAGGATCATGCGCTCGATCTCCTGTTGCACCAGCGTCGTCAACGACTGGCTTTGCAACAGGGCGATGGTGCTGGATGGTGTGGCGCTCGCGTGAGCGGCGCTCATTGGCGCGGCGTGCATTGCTGTCATGGAGGGCATGCTTGACATTAAACACCCGCGGTATGTAGATTGTCAACAATCTGCGCTTGGTTGCCGAAGCCGATCCCGTCAGGGACGGCACCCGCGGGGCTTTCCACGGCAGGAGTCACAGTACCGTCACGTTCGCGGAGTATGATCTGTGCGCTCTGCCTGTACCCGCCGCCGGTAACCGCCACCGAAAAGGAGATTCGAGATGACCGGAATGCTCAACAAGCTGTCTGCTGCCGCTGCGATGATAGTCCTTGCGACCAGCGCCGCGTGGGCGCAAAACACCACCCAACTGCTCGTCTACACCGCCCTCGAAACCGACCAGATCAAGGCTTACGAGGAGGGCTTCCGCAAGGTCGTTCCCGACGTCGAGATCAAGTGGGTCCGCGATTCCACCGGCATCATCACGGCCAAGTTGCTGGCGGAAAAGGCCAACCCGCAGGCCGACGTGGTGATGGGCGTGGCGGCATCCAGCCTGGTGCTGCTCGACCAGCAGCGCATGTTGACGCCGTATGCACCGAAGGATCTGAAGGCGATCCTGCCGCAGTACCGCGACCGCAAGAACCCGCCCGCCTGGGTGGGCATGGACGTGTGGGGTGCGACGGTCTGTTTCAACACGGTGGAGGCGGCCAAGCGCAACCTGCCCAAGCCGGAGACCTGGAAAGACCTCACCAAAGCGGTCTACAAGGGCACCATCACCATGCCGCACCCGGCTTCCAGCGGCACCGGGTTCTTCGACGTGACGGCATGGCTGCAGCTGTGGGGCGAGACCGAGGGCTGGAAATTCATGGACGCTCTGCACGAGAACATCGCCCAGTACACGCATTCCGGCTCCAAGCCCTGCCGGCAGGCTGGCGCAGGTGAGTTCCCGATCGGTATTTCCTTCGAGTACCGCGCCAACACCACCAAGGCTTCCGGTGCGCCGGTGGACCTGATTTTCCCCAGCGAAGGCCTGGGCTGGGACCTCGAGGCGGTTGCCATCATGAAAGGCACGAAGAAACTCGCCGCCGCGAAAAAACTGGCCGACTGGGCGATCAGCAAGGACGCCATGGCGCTGTACGCGAAGAATTTCGCCATTGTCGCGGTGGCGGGCATCGCCCAACCGTTGCCCAACATCCCGGCCAATTACGAGAAACTGCTGGTGAAGAATGATTTCGCCTGGGCTGCGAAGAATCGCGAACGCATCCTCGAAGAGTGGAACAAGCGCTACAACGCCAAGGCCGAGCCCAAGTAGCGCTTGGCTTCGTGAACACCGGTCGCAGCGCAGTGCCACGGCACCGCCTGCGGCCTTTTTCATGCAGGTTCCGAATTGAGCATTTCTGATTTGGCTGCGGCCGAACCATCGCCTGCGTTCCTGGACTTGACCGGGATTCACAAGCAATTCGGCAAGTTTGAAGCGCTGAAGAACATTCACCTCTCGATCCGGCGCGGGGAACTGGTCTGTTTTCTCGGCCCATCCGGTTGCGGCAAGACCACGCTGCTGCGCATCATCGCCGGGCTCGAGATGCAGTCGGGCGGCAGCATCGTACAGTCGGGCCGCGACATTTCCACGCTGCCACCGGCACTGCGCGACTATGGCATCGTGTTCCAGTCGTATGCGCTGTTCCCCAACCTCAGCGTGTCCAGCAACATCGCCTATGGCCTGGTCAACCGCAGGACGGCGAAGGCCGTGGTTGCCGCGCGGGTGAAGGAATTGCTGCAACTGGTGGGGCTTCCCGACAGCGGCCCCAAATACCCCAACCAGTTGTCCGGCGGGCAGCAGCAGCGCGTCGCTTTGGCGCGGGCGCTGGCAACGTCACCGGGACTGCTGTTGCTCGATGAGCCGCTGTCGGCACTGGATGCGCTGGAGCGCGTGCGCCTGCGCGGCGAGATCCGCAGCCTGCAGCAGAAACTGGGCGTAACCACCGTGATGGTGACGCACGACCAGGAAGAGGCGCTGACCATGGCCGACCGCATCGTGGTCATGAACCAGGGCGCCATCGAGCAGGTGGGCACGGCCTTGGAGATTTACCGCGAGCCGGCGTCGCCGTTCGTGGCCGATTTCGTCGGCAAGGTGAACGTGCTGGATGCAGTGGTGGAGGGGGGTGGGCGATTGCGCGTCGGGACCTGCGTATTCCAGTGCGCCGACCCGGCGCAGGCCGGCGCGATAGGTTCGGGCACGCGCATCTACCTGCGGCCGGAGGACATCCTGTCGCGCGGTGTCATCGATGGCGAGCCCAATTCGGCCATGGGCCGCATCACCAGGATCGAATTCCTCGGCGCGGTATGCCTTGCCCGCGTTGCGCTGGAGGGCATGGAGGCGCAACCGGTCACTGTTTACTTTTCCCTGAACGACATCCGTGAAGCGGGCATCGCCGAGGGAAGCCGGCTCGGGTTCAAGGTGCTGGCCGATCGCATCCGGGTTTTCCCCGTCGCGGCGCAAGCGGGCTGAAATGGACGCCCGCTGACATGAGCGCCGCCGTCCTCGCGCCGCACGCGCTCGGCCTGCCGCGCCAGAGCGTGCACTGGTCCGACCGCGTCGGCCATGGCCTGCTGCTGGCGGTGAGCCTGCTGCTGGTGGTGTTCCTGCTGGCGCCGCTGTTGATGATCCTGGTGCAAAGCGCGGAAGACAAGGAGGGCGCTTTCGTCGGCCTGGCGAATTTCGCCGCCTACCTGCAGACGCCGGCACTGGCGCGGTCGCTGTGGAACAGCGTGTGGGTGTCCCTGGTCGTCACGCTGGTCGCCATTCCCGCGGCCTTCGTGTTTGCCTATGCGCTGACGCGAAGCTGCATGCCCGCCAAAGGCGTGTTTCGCACGTTGACGCTAATCCCGCTGCTGGCGCCCACGCTGCTGGCGGCCATTTCCTTCATCTACTGGTTCGGCAACCAGGGCGTGCTCAAGCAGTGGATGCTGGCGCTGGGCATCCAGTCCATTTACGGCGCCCCCGGCATCATCGTCTCGGAAATCTTCAGCGTGTTCCCGCATGCCCTGATGATCCTGGTCACCGCGCTGTCGCTGTCGGATGCGCGGCTCTACGAAGCCGCCGATGCACTGGGCACCAGCGCCGTGCGCAAGTTCTTCACCATCACGCTGCCCGGCGCCAAGTACGGCCTGATCAGCGCGAGCCTGGTGACATTCGCGCTGGTCATCACCGATTTCGGCATCCCCAAGGTGATCGGGGGCAATTTCAATGTGCTCTCCACGGACGTGTTCAAGCTGGTGATCGGACAACAGGACTTCCAGCGCGGCGCGGTGGTGGGCCTGTTCCTGCTGGCGCCGGCGCTGCTGACCTTTGCGGTCGATTTCTTCGTGCAGGGCCGGCAAACCGCGCAGTTGTCGGCGCGCGCCGTTCCTTACGCGCCCAGGCGCGCGCCGCTGTTCGACTGGCTGATGACCGGCTATTGCCTGGTGGTGGTGCTGCTGATGCTGGCGGTGCTGGGCATGGCGGTGTTCGCCTCCTTCGTCAAGTTGTGGCCCTACAACCTGAGCTTTACGCTCAAGCATTACGTGTTCGGACTGGTGGATGCGGAGGTCGGTACGGCATTCGTGAACAGCCTGACGCTGGCCGCGGCCTGCGCCATCGGCGGCACCCTGCTGGCCTTCGTCGGGGCCTACCTGCTGGAAAAAACGCGCGGGTTCGACTGGCTGCGGTCCGGCGTACGACTGCTCGCCATGCTGCCGATGGCGGTACCGGGCCTGGTGCTGGGGCTGGGCTACATCTTCTTTTTCAACCATCCGGACAACCCGCTTCACTTGCTGTACCACACCATGACGATACTGGTGCTGTGCACCATCGTGCACTTCTACACCACCGGGCACTTGACGGCGGTGACGGCGCTCAAGGCGCTCGACAACGACTTTGAGGCGGTATCGGCTTCGCTCAAGGTGCCGTTCTTCAAGACCTTCTGGCGCGTGACCCTGCCCATCTGCACGCCGGCGCTGGTCGATATCAGCCGCTACTTCTTCATCAATGCCATGACCACCATATCGGCGGTGGTATTCCTGTATTCGCCGGATACCAAGCTGGCCGCCATCGCCATCCTGAACCTGGACGAGGCGGGGGAGATCGGCGCAGCCGCCGCCATGGCGATTCTCATCGCCGCCACGTCCACGCTGGTGTGCCTGGCCTACCTGGCGCTCGGCTGGCTGGTCGACCTGCGCACGCAAGCCTGGCGGCGCCCGGCTTTGAATTAGCCTTATAGAGGAGACAGCCATGATTCGCGGAAACGATCCGATCCTGCTCACCCCCGGCCCGCTGACGACGTCGCTGGCAACCAAGCAGGCGATGCTGCGCGACTGGGGATCCTGGGATGCTCCATTCAATGCCATGACGGCGAGCCTGTGCAAGGACCTGGTGGAGGTGGTGCATGGGGCCGACACGCATGTTTGCGTGCCACTGCAGGGCAGCGGCACGTTTTCGGTGGAGGCAGCGATCGGCACCGTGGTTCCCAGGGGCGGCAAGGTGCTGGTGCCGCAGAACGGCGCCTACTGCCAGCGCATCCTGAAAATCTGCAAGTACCTGGGGCGCGCGGCCGTCGAGCTGCCCTTGCCCGAGGATGTGCAGGCGACCGGGAAAATGGTTGCCGAGGTGCTGGACCGCGATCCGGCCATCACGCATGTGGCGCAGGTGCACTGCGAAACCGGCACTGGCATCCTCAATCCGCTGCACGATATCGCGGCCGAGTGCGCCGCGCGCGGCAAGGGCCTGATCGTCGACGCCATGAGTTCCTTCGGCGCCATTGACATCGACGTGCGCACCACGCCCATCGATGCGCTGGTGGCGGCCTCCGGGAAGTGCCTGGAGGGCGTGCCCGGCATGGGCTTCGTGATCCTCAACAAGCGCACGCTGGAGAAATGCGCCGGCAACAGCCACTCGCTGGCGATGGACCTGCATGACCAATGGGCCTACATGCAGAAGACCACGCAGTGGCGCTACACGCCGCCCACGCATGTGGTGGCGGCGTTGCGCTGCGCGGTGGACCAGTTCATCGCCGAAGGCGGGCGCCCGGCGCGCCACCGGCGCTACCAGGCCAATTGCGACACGCTGATTGCCGGCATGGAGGCGCTCGGCTTCAAGACCTTCCTTGCGCGCGCCATCCAGGCGCCCATCATCGTGACCTTCCATGCGCCGGCCGACCCGGCATACCGTTTCACCGATTTCTACCAGCGCGTGCGCGAGCGCGGCTACATCCTCTATCCGGGGAAACTGACCAAGGTGGAGACCTTTCGCGTCGGCTGCATCGGCGCCATCGATGCGAATGAGATGAGGAATGTGGTGAGTGCGGTGGCGGAGGCGCTGAAGGATGCCGGCATCCAGCAGGTGGCG
>CAXNGL010000044.1:0-14179 GCA_964201515.1 Burkholderiales bacterium | reverse complement strand
GTGGGCTCGATTTCTCGGGTGGGAAACTGCAGCCCGATCTGGATCATGTGTTCTGGTGAAGGCATTGAAGTGGAGCCATGAAAAGGAAGGAGTGAATCGGGCGCAATGTATCATGCAGCCCGGCTGTGGCATTCAACTGCGGTCGGGTGTCATGGTCGATCGAAAGGATTGAATTCCCGGAGCGCCTGACCGAATGCCTGTCGGGCATCCTTACTACAGCGGAGCGGACATGAAGCAGGTAATGCAGCCGTCATTCCTGAGCACCTACGACCAGGATCCCTACGCGTTTTACCGGCAGGCCATCGCGCGCCAGGAGGGTGGCGAGGGTGGCGCAAGTGACAAGGGCGAGGTGTTCTGGGACGAGGGCCTCAAGGCCTGGCTGGTGACATCCTATGCAGCCTGCAAGGATGTTCTCAAACGCGACGACGCGAGCTTCTTCATGCCCGAGCGCCTGGGCGAGAGCCGCAAGGTGCTCGAGCAGGCGCAGGGCGGCCCGCGCCAGATCCTGCTCCTGTCGGGCGACGAGCACCTGCGCATGCACCAGCTGTGGCTGCGCCTGTTCTCGCCGCGCCGCGCCGAGGAGTGGCGCAAGCGCATCATCCGGCCGATTGCCAATGCGCTGATCGACCGCTTCATCGCGAAGGGGCGTTGCGAGCTGGCGGCCGACTTCACCAACCTCCTGCCGATCCGCGTCATCGCCGCCATTGCGGGGCTGCCCTCGGAGGATGACGCCTGGCTGGCCGAGTGCAAGAAACAGAACGACGCGGTGAACGCCTTCTTTGCCGCGCGGCTGGGACTGTCGCAGACCGGCGACCCGGCGGAGCAGCAGCGCGTCAACGATGCCGCCATCGCGGCATCGAACAAGCTCAACGATATGATCATGCCGTTCGTCGAGGCGCGTCGCGACAGCACGGGTGACGACCTCATCAGCGTGATGTGGCGCGAGGGCAAGGAAGCGCTGGCCGACTTCGGTGCCATCGAAGCGCGCGCCGCGGTGCGCGTGATGGTGCAGACGGGCTCGGACACGGCCACCTATGCCATGACCAATGCCATCCACCTCCTGTTGCAGAACCCGGACATGCTGAAGCGGGTGCGCGACGGCGGCGACGAGATTGCCTCGCGCTTTGTCGAAGAGTCGATCCGGCTGCACGGCACGGTGCACTTTCGTTCACGCCAGGCCATCGAAGACACCACCATCGCGGGCTGCCCGGTGATGAAGGGCGAGGCGGTGATGCCGCTCATCGCCACGGCCAACCGCGACCCGTCCTACTATGCCAATCCCGATGCCGTCGACCTCGAGCGCAAGACGCCGCGCGATCACCTGGGGTTTCACTACGGCATCCGCATGTGCGTGGGCGCCGCGCTGGCGCGTGCCGAGATCCTCGAGGCGGTGCAGGTGCTGCTCGAGCGCATGCCCGACATGGCGCTCGACCCGGACGCCGAGGCGCCGCGCATGCGCGGCTGGCTGTTCCGCGCCTTCCGGCCGCTGAATGTGACGTTCACGCCGGGTGCGCAGCTGGCGCCGGCTGCAAAGCCCTGATCAGCTAGCGTAGGGCGCAATAACCAACGGGCATTGCGCCGGATGGCGATGGCACTGGGTGGGCGCATGGTGAATGCATTGGCGCAATGCGCTGCGCTTATTGCGCCCTACGAATCTGCGGCCTGAACGGCTCAGCGCCGCGTTCACCAGCGCCAACGTAACGCTTTTTCAGGCGCCCGTGGGTGCCGGCACGTCATTGATTTCCCTTTGTTTATTATGTTGACGCGTCATCATAATAGGCGTAGCTTACGTTGGATGAAATGCTCCGGCACCCGAGCCGAAATACCCGCCGCTGGTCGTCCGCGCACCAGCGCCCTGACCCGGCCGGAGCAGCTTCGGCTGGCCAAGCGCGCGCAGCGTGAACGCGAGGGCCGGGCGGGCCAGGTTGAGGCCCGCCTCAAGTTGCCGCAAGCGCTGGCGCGCCGCCTGGTGTTTGCCGCCAGGCAGGCGCAATTCAGCGACGCGCTCGCCCGGATGCTGGAGGCCGAAACCGTCGAGCTTGCCTGTTACCCGCAACTCAAGCTGCTGTGCTGGAACCGGCGCGGCGAATTCATCGGTGCGCGCGATGCCTGGAGTATCTACGAGCGCAACTGGCGTTTCGTCGAGCCTGCGCAACTGCAACCGGCCGAGTGGGAACTGATCGACAGGCTCTCCTCGCGCTTCGGCGACGGGGTGCTGCATGGCTGAATTCCGGCGCGCGCGCCATCGCAAGGTCGCACGCGTACTGGCTTCGCTCGATGCAAAGGTGCTGGCGCGGGCACAGTGCTATTTTGGCGGCGGCACGCGCATCGCGCTGGAGCTGGACGAATACCGCGAGTCCGAGGACATCGACTTCATCTGCTCGGATCTCGCCGGCTACCGCCAGTTGCGCTCGATGATCCAGGGCCGGTCACTTGGCGAGCTCATGCCCTCGCCAAAGGCGGGGGTGAGCCTCATGCGCGATCTGCGCGCCGACCAATACGGAATTCGCACGGTGTTCAGCGTGGATGGCGATCCAGTGAAGTTCGAGATCATCCTGGAGGCGCGAATCAGGGTGGCGGCGATGACGCTGAAAAAGATCGCCGTGCCGGTGCTTGACCGGGTGAGTTGCTTTGCCGAGAAATGGCTCGCCAACGCCGACCGCTGGAGCGACACGGCGGTCTTGAGCCGCGACGTGATCGACCTTGCCTTCATGCTGCGCGCCTGGTCCCCCGAGGAAGCCGAGGCAGGCGCGAAACTGGCGGCTGCGGCCTACGGCGATACGGTCTTGACTTGCGCTCGCGCCGCGGCGACCAGACTCATCGAAGATATCCAGTACCGCAGGCACTGTGTGGACAGCCTCGCCATCGACGATGGCGCCGGGTTGCTCGCCGGATTGAAGCAGTTGATCAAGTTCCTGAAGCAGGGGGTAGGCGCGTAGAACTCGACGGCCATCGCCCCACCACGACGAAGGGTGCCCGGAATATCGGGTGGGCATGGCTTTAGCGATGTGTGCCGTGCTGCAGGTTGCCCGGTGAGACATCGTGAAGCGGGCTCGCGCGAGATGCTCCCGCGGTTACTTCCGGTACTGCCGGTTCCACTTCTCCGTGGCCTGCTTCACCACCTCGGGAGTCCATTCGTTGATGTCGTAGAACTTCACGCTGCCCGGAACCTCCGCGGCACCGGGAATGCCCTTGAGCGGGCTGGCGCTCTCGCCGGTGCCGCTCCACACCGTCTGGCCTTCGCGCGACATCAGCCAGTCGGCCAGTACCAGGCCGGCATTCGGCCGCTTGCTCCAGCCCAGCGCGGCCACCCAGACCTGGAAACCGTAGGACGGGTTCGGGATGTTGAAGTTGATCGGTGCGCCCGAATTCATCAGCGATTTCAGGCTCGAGGGGTTGTTCAGCAGCGCAACCGAAATCTCGCCGGCGGCCAGCGCCTGCGCCAATGGCGGGCTGGAGATGAACGACTTCGGGTTTTGCGCCATCACCTTGGCCGGGTAGTCGGCGCCCTGCGTTTTCTCCAGCCAGTCGAACCAGGACAGGATCAACGTGGAGGGGATGGTGGGAATGCCGAGCTTGCCCGCGAACTCCGGCTTCACGAGGTCGACGTAGCTTTTCGGCGGATTGGCGGCCAGCTTGGTGTTGTAGGCCAGCACGAACACTTCGTAGGCGCCGGTGAAATAGGCGCCGTCGAACAGGTAGTTCGCCGGCCAGCCGTTGAGCGCGGGTCCGGCCAGTTTCTGCAGCAGCCCTTGCCTGGAGCGTTCGATCATCCAGCCGATCTCGGAGCCGATGATGAGGTCCGCCCCGTCGGCGCCGTTACTGCGCTCCTGGTCCACACGCACCACGATGGGCCCGCCGTTCATGCGCGTGAATTCCACCTTGATGTCCGGGTACGCTTTCTTGAAGCCGTCGGCCAGGCGCTGCAGCACCGGCACCGCCATCGGGGCGTAGAAGAACACCGTGGCTTCCTTCCTGGCCGCGGCGACGATGGTTGGCCAAGGCGTTGAGGCCGTGGGTGCCTGCGACCAGGCCGGGGTGCCGAGCATGGCACCGGCGAGGCCAAGGGCAATGGCGGCTCTTCGCAGCCGGCTGGAAATGGTATGGGGTTTGTCGTCACGGTTACTGCGCGTTGAAAATACCGTCATGAGGGCTCCCATCGATTGGCGTTCGGACGCTGCCCGAGCTTGTCTGCTGTCTCAAGCGGCAGCGGGCTCAGGAGCTGCGCAGCAGCTGCGCCGTGCAGTACTGGCAGTATAGGAGGGCATTCAATGCAGGGTCAATGTGCATCGTCGCGGCGCGATTGCGGCGACTCGCAATGCTGCTGGCCGTGCCACAATGCCGTCCGTAGGGCAGGGTCGGCAGTTGCAGGTTTCGATGGATCAAACTGACAGGGGGGAGTGATGAGAGCACTGATCACCGGGGCAAGTTACGGAATCGGCGGGGCGACTTGCCTCAAGCTGGCAAAGGACGCACTGGCGAAAGGCGAGCCTGCGAAAATCGTCGCATCCTCCACCGGCCTGCGGCCGGACCTGCTGGAACTGATCGCCGAATTGAAGGCGCTCGGCGCCGAAGCGAAGGCAATTCCCTGTGATCTGTCGGATCCGGATGCCTGCGCGCGCCTGGTCGCTGATGCCGTGGCCTTTTGCGGCGGCCTCGATGCGCTGGTGTCGAATGCCGCGGCGCGCTACCAGGCGCCGCTGCTGGAGATGGGCGTCGAGGACTGGAACCGCGTGTATGCGGTCAATACCAGCGCCACCTGGCTGCTCGGCAAGGCGGCGCACCCGGCGCTCAAGGCCTCCGGCGGCGCCATCGTCGCGGTGACCTCCATCGCCGGATCGAACCCGCATGCCAACTATGGCCCGTATTCGGTCACCAAGGCGGCGCTCATCATGCTGGTGGCGCAGATGGCCGCGGAATGGGCCAAGGACGGCATCCGCGTGAACGGCGTCGCGCCCGGCGCGACCAAGACGCGCTTCAACTCGCCGATCTACGCCGACCAGGAAATGGCGAAGGCGCGCGCATCGGTGATTCCCATGGGTCGCGCCTGCGATGCCTCGGAGCAGGCGTCTGCCATCGCGTTCCTGCTCAGCAAGGAGGCCTCCTACATCACCGGACAGAACCTCACGGTCGATGGCGGCTATGACCAGAGCGTCATGGCCTTCATCCCGGGGCGCCATTCGAAGGCGCTGACCAACAAGTAAGTAGCAATGAGGCGATCGACAATGCTCAATAACGAACGGCGGTGGATGTGCGTGCATTGGTGACGGGCGGCAGTTATGGGATCGGCGGGGCCACGTGCCTGCGGCTCGCGCGCGATGCGCTGGCGAAGGGAGAACCGGCGAAGATCGTCGTCTCCGCGACCGGCGCGCGGCCCGATCTTGCGGAGTTGATTGCCGAGCTGCAGTCCATGGGGGCAGATGCCAAGGCCGTGACCGGTGACCTTGCCGATCGGGATTTTCCGAAGCATCTTGTTGATCAGGCGGTGGCGTTCTGCGGCGGCCTGGACGCGCTGGTGTCCAACGCGGGGGCACGCTACAAGGGCTCGCTGCTGGAAATGCCAGTCGAGGATTGGGACCGCGTGTATGCCGTCAACACGCGCGCGACCTGGCTGCTTGGCAAGGCTGCGCACCCGGCGCTCAAGGCCTCGCGCGGCGCCATCGTGGTGGTGACTTCCATCGCGGGGGTGTATCCGCTCGCCCATTACGGCCCGTATTCGACGACCAAGGCGGCGCTCATCATGCTGGTGGAACAGATGGCCAACGAATGGGCGCACGACGGCATCCGTGTCAACGGCATGGCCCCCGGCTCGACACTTACGCGCGAGAAATCGCAAATCAAGGTTGACCCGGAACTGGCGGCGATGCGCGCAGCGGTCCTGCCCATGGGACGCGTGTCCGACCCGTCGGAGCAGGCTGCGGCGATTGCGTTCCTGCTCAGCAAGGATGCTTCGTACATCAACGGCCACAACCTGGTGGTGGACGGCGCCTTCGGCCAGTCTGTCATGGCGTTCAGCGCTGGAAGCCACTCCAATGCACTGGGCAAGAAGTGACGTTGGCCCCTCTGTCATTGTCCAGGGATAGACTGATCAAGGGCCACGGCCCCCTTGTATATCCCCCGCTTCAAAGGGACGCCAGGAAACATCGCACATGAATTCGGCAGTTTTCAGAGCTTCCCCAGGGAGTCCGGCATGAAGACGCGCACCGAACACGACACTTTCGGCCCCATCAAGGTGCCGGCCGAGCGGCTGTGGGGCGCACAGACGCAGCGCTCGCTGGCGAACTTCCGCATTTCCGGGGAGCGCATGCCGGAAGATCTCATCCTCGCGCTGGCGCTGGTCAAGCGTGTCGCGGCCGAAGTCAATCGCGACCTGAAGCTGCTTGACGCCGACAAGGCCGGCGCCATCATCGGCGCCGCCGATGAAGTGCTGGCCGGCAAGCACGAGGCCGAATTCCCGCTGGTGGTGTGGCAGACGGGCTCCGGCACCCAGACCAACATGAACATGAACGAGGTGCTCGCCAACCGCGCCTCCGAGCTGCTCGGTGGTGCACGCGGCGAGGGGCGGCTGGTGCATCCGAACGACGAGGTGAACCGCGGACAGTCCTCGAACGACGTCTTTCCCACGGCCATGAACGTTGCCGCGGCCGTTGCCATCAGCGAACGGCTGGTGCCGGCGCTGTCGGTGTTGCGCAACACCCTGACCGCCAAGTCGCGCGCCTTCGCCGACATCGTGAAGATCGGCCGCACCCACCTGCAGGACGCCACGCCGCTGACGCTGGGACAGGAGATTTCCGGCTGGGTGTCGCAGCTGGAGCACGGCATCGGGCACCTCACCATGGCGCAGTCGCATCTGTTTGAACTGGCGCTGGGCGGAACCGCGGTGGGCACGGGCCTCAACGCGCATCCGGAGTTCGGTGCGCGCGTGGCCAGGGCCCTGGCGCGGGCCACCAAGCTGCCGTTCGTGTCTGCGCGTAACAAGTTCGAGGCGCTCGCCGCCAACGATGCGCAGGTGCACGCGCACGGCGCCATCAAGACGGTGGCGGCCTCGTTGAACAAGATCGCCAATGACGTGCGCTGGCTGGCATCGGGCCCGAGGTCGGGTTTGGGTGAGCTCAGCATTCCCGAGAACGAGCCCGGCAGCTCCATCATGCCGGGCAAGGTGAACCCCACGCAGTCCGAAGCCCTCACCATGGCCTGTGCGCAGGTGATGGGCAACGATGTGGCGATCAACATCGGCGGTGCCTCGGGGAACTTCCAGCTCAACGTGTTCAAGCCGCTGATCATCCACAATGTGCTGCAGAGCATTCGCCTGCTCGCGGATGGGGCGAAAAGCTTCAACGACAATTGTGCCGTGGGCATCGAGCCCAATCGCGAGCGCATCGCGCAGCTGGTGGCCGACTCGCTGATGCTGGTGACCGCGCTCAACCCGCACATCGGCTACGACAAGGCCGCTGAAATCGCCAAGAAGGCCCACCGGGAGGGCAGCAGCCTGCGCGATGCCGCGGTTGCGCTGGGCCATGTGACGGCGGCACAGTTCGATGCGTGGGTGCGGCCCGAGTTGATGACGGGGCAGGGCACCTCCAAGTCATGAGCGGGCCGCGACGATAGGCATGGACCTGCGGCCCATCATCAAGGAAGTCGGGCGCGGTGCGCACGGCGCGCGCGCGTTGCCGGAAGACGTCGCCGAACAGCTCTTTGGCGCCATGCTCGACGGCGAGGTGGCAGAGCTCGAGCTGGGCGCTATCCTGCTTGCCTACCGCATCAAGGGCGAGACGGCGGCCGAACTGCGCGGGTTTGCCCGCGCGCTGGCGGCGCGCACCGCCAAGCTCGACCTGCCGGAAGGCCCCAAGCCCGTGCTCTTGCCCAGCTACAACGGCGCGCGCAAGCTGCCCAACCTCACGCCGCTGCTGGCGCACCTGCTGGCCCGGCGCGGCGTTCCGGTACTGGTCCATGGCATCAGTGCATCCTACGGCCGCACCACCACGGAGGCGATCCTCGCCGAGATGGGCGATGGCATCGCAGCCAGCCTCGACGACGCGGATGCGCATCTCCTGTCCGCGCGCATGGCCTATGTGCCGCTGCACGTGCTGGCGCCGGGGCTCGACCGGTTGCTGGCCGCGCGCGAGCGCATTGGCCTGCGCGGCTCGGGCCACACCGTGGCGAAGCTGCTCGATCCGTTCGCCGGTCCCGCTGGCCCGGGCGGCGTGCTCATCGTGCCCGTCACGCACCCGGATTACATC
This sequence comes from Burkholderiales bacterium, assembly GCA_964201515.1. Classification (GTDB taxonomy): domain Bacteria; phylum Pseudomonadota; class Gammaproteobacteria; order Burkholderiales; family SG8-39; genus CAIYPG01. The sequence goes on along the minus strand of CAXNGL010000044.1, from coordinate 5,939 downwards.
GCGCTGATGCGCGATTACCTGCAAGCGGCGGAGGCGACGGCTCTGTTGTTTCGCGGCCACGAAGGCGAACCCTGCGCCAGCCCCAGGCGACCGCTGGAGGCGGATGCTTTTGTTGCGGGCGTACATTCCACCCTGAACGCCGAGCGTCCGCCGGAAGTGCCGCTGCCCGAGGCGATCGATGCGAAGACCACGGCGCAATGGACGCGCGAGGCACTGGTAGGCGAGGCCGGGATTCCCGCGCCGCTGCTCAAGCTCGCAGACTGGTGCGAAGCGATGGCGCGTGGCAGGATGCCGCTGGGGTGAGCGCCCTGTCGCTGTGCGGCGTGAAATAGATGCCAGTATTTATCTGTATTAAGCAATGGTGATGGTGACTTGTAGATGAACTTGACAGTATTTATCTGGCCAATTTCCGGATCATCGCATCGATCACCGGGTGGACTGCGTGCGCGTGGTGCGCCTGCGGCCGATGCAGGGGGAGGGGCACCCTAGGGCGGGGCAGCCTGAGCATGCGCGACGACGTGCTTTCCTTCTGGTTCTTCGAGGCCTCCCCTGCCCAATGGTGGATCGCGAAGCCGGAATTCGACCAGCTGATTGCACGCCGCTTCAAGGCGTTGCATGAATCGGCAGCCAGGTCAGAGCTGTATGCCTGGCGCAGCGAGCCCAGGGGGCGCTTGGCCGAAGTCATCGTGTTGGACCAGTTTTCCCGCAACCTGCACCGTAATAGTCCGTTGGCGTATGCCAACGACCCGATGGCGCTGGCCCTGGCGCAGGAAGCCATTGCAGCGGGGGCGGACCGGTCATTGAACCAGATCGAGCGCGTGTTCCTGTACATGCCGTTCATGCACAGCGAGTCGAGGGCCATTCATGTCGAAGCGGAAAGGCTGTTTCTCGCCAACGGCAAGAAGGACAATTACGACTACGAGCTGCGGCACAAGGAGATGATCGATCGCTTCGGCAGATATCCCCACCGCAATGCCGTGCTGGGGCGCGAGTCCACTGCGGAAGAGTTGGCCTTCCTGCAGCAACCGGGCTCAAGGTTCTAGCGGCGGAATATGGCTACAGTTTTGCATTTCAGGCGACAATTCAACTCATCGTCAACAGCAAAGACAGGGGGCGGGAATGAAAATACTGTTCACGGGACTCCTCATCGAGCGCGACGCGGCAGGCAATCTCGCGGTCGAGTTACGCATGGCAATTGGCATGATGCTGATCGGATTTGTCCTGGCCCCATTCATCATGGCCGCGGGATATGTGCTGGCGGGCGCTCCGCTGGGATATTCCTGGATGGTTTTGGGCGGATGGATATTCTTCGTTGTGCTCGACGCGCTCGGCATCGCGCTCATCCACTGGCAGCACTCGAAGTCACGCGTGCGCGTCTGCATCGATCGGGCCAAATCCCGCGTGCTCATCGACGCCCACAGCGGTCACAGCGAACTTGCGATCCGCGATGTCGAAAAAGCGGATTTCGGCTCCATCCCATCTGCGCGGGCGCCGGCGGTGATGCTCTATCGCCTGGAGTTCGTGTCGCGGACTGGGGGACGCACACCTTCGACGGACGTGTATTGCAACGCCAGCCTGGCCGCTCGCGCCCAGTTGCTGAAGGCATTGAACGACGAACTCCGCGTGCGAAACGCGATGCTGCAGTGACAGGGGCCGCTAGTGCTGTCAGCGCGCTGGCGACTCTGGCGAAGGCCGGAATCGTCGCGGAGATTGAACTGTGCGTGCTGGCAGTGTGCGTGAGAGGGTGGCGCACGGTGCGAGCCAGCCAAGGCGATCAACACGGAGCAATCGAATGAGTGAGCTTTCCCCACTACCCGACGCCAGGCTTGGCCGCTACCGGCATTACAAGGGCGGTGAGTACGAGGTCATCGGCGTGGCACGGCACAGCGAGACGCTGGAGCCCATGGTGGTGTACCGCCCGCTGTACAACGAGACGGGCTTGTGGGTGCGTCCGTACGCGATGTTCTTCGAGGACATCGAGGTGGGTGGGCGGCGGCAGCCCAGGTTTTCCCCTGTGACCGTGCCTGGCGGTACGCGCTAGAGAAGCTCTGAAGAAGGGGGCTCCGCCCCCTTGTAGATTCCCCGACTTCAGAAGGAACCTCGATGAGAGCTCTCGCAGAATTCAGGGTTCTTCAGAGGTTCACGGGAAAATATCGAGGCCGGGCTACTCCTTGAGCTGCGAGAGCCCGGTTTCCAGCAGTTCGGCCACCACCTCGTTGAGCGGCGTGCCGCGCTGCTGCTGGTGCGCGTGGATCCTGGCGATGAGTTCGCCATTGAGCTTGACGGCAAAGGGGACCAGGCCGAGTGCCTGGTCGGCCTCGCGGCGCTCGCGCTTGCTCTGCACCTGGCCCGATTGCTGGCCATAGCGCCCGGGCACGGCCGCCTGCTGCATGCGGCTTTGGATCCCGCTGCCCTTGAGTTTCGCCAGGTCGGTTCTTTTCATTCTGATTTCCCCAAAAGCGTCATTTTACGCGGTGTGCGACTGAAGCCGGGCGCGCTACCATCGCCGCGCGCCGGTTCTGCCGGGCGCCGAAGTGATCAAGATCGAAAAGCCCGTTGCTGGCGATCCGCTGCGCCGTATCGCCAGTTCGAGCCGCAGATCGTGCTGGTGGACCAACTCGACAAGGTGCAGGGCCGCGGCGACGATCCTTGTCCATTCGGCGAGGTTGTTATTGGCGGCCAGGGATTGGGCGAAGCCCCGGGCGGGGATACTCGCGGCAATGCCGAGCAGTCCGTAAGCAACGAACTTGCGGGTGGAGACCATGGGTTGGCAGCGTGGATTAATTCAATTCGTCCTGCCGCGTCTTCAGTATTACAAGCGTGTTTCAATCCCGGGAATGGGGGCCGTCAAGCAGCAGTCATCCCGCGATCGGGAAACCCTTTTCTCAGGGCATGATTGGCATTGATCGCGGCGGCCAACAGCAGCACGGCACCGCACTGGTGAAGCGCTCCGAGCCAGACCGGCACGCGCAGCAACACCGTGTAGATGCCCAGCGTGGCTTGGGCGGCGAACATCAACAGCAAGAGTGTTGCCGCGATGCGCGTGCGCGTGTCCATGGAACCGAATACCGCGCGCAGCCAGAAGATCGGCACCAGCGCGGCCAGTACCCATGCGCCTAAACGATGGTCGAACTGGACCGTTGCCATGTTCCAGAAGAAGTTCATCCACAGCGGTTCCATGAGGAAGGATTCGCGCGGGAAGAACTGCCCGTTCATGAGCGGGAAGGTGTTGTAGGCGAGTCCGGCGCGCACGCCGGCGACGAAACCGCCGCTGACAATCATGTAGCAGATGATGCCGGTTATCCACTTGCCCATGCGCGCGAGCGAGGCGTCGGGCAGGGTGTCGGCCAGCCTGCGCGCCGGGTGGATCAGCCCGAGCGCGGTCCACAGCATCGCGCCAAAGAGAACAAATGCCAGCGACAGGTGCGCCGTGAGCCGGAATTGCGATACGCGCGGGTTGTCCACCAGGCCGCTCATCACCATGTACCAGCCCATGGCCCCCTGCAGGCCGCCGAGGACGAAGATGCCGAGGAGCCGCCACGCGAGCGGCCGGTCGATGTTCCGGCGCACCCAGAACCACAACAGCGGCAGCAGGAACGCGAAGCCGATGAAACGGCCGAGCAGGCGATGGGCGTATTCCCACCAGAAAATGCGCTTGAAGCCCTCCATCGTCATGTCGCGGTTGATGAGCTTGAATTCCGGCGTTTGCTTGTATTTCCCGAACACCACCTGCCAGTCGGCGTCGTTCATCGGGGGCAGGGTGCCGACCAGCGGTTGCCATTCGGTGATGGACAGTCCAGAGTGGGTGAGGCGGGTGACGCCGCCCACTACGATCATGGCGAGGACCAGAAGGCAGCAGGCGAACAGCCAGACGGCGACCGGCCGGGTCCTGGAGGCTGGCGCAGGCGCGTTTGCCGCCGCGGCCCGAATATCCGGGCTGGCGGATGGCGTGCTTGCGTTGGGGGGCACGGTGGAGGTCATGCGGGGTGACGGGCGTTTTGCACCATGTCGAATTGTAGTGTGAGCGGGATCGGTAGCTGGCCGATGTTGCGAGATTTCTCGCGCCCTTGCGAGATTTCTGGAGAAGCTGCGGCTGCAGCGCTGGTTTGGCTGGGATGGGCGCAACGACAGCCTGTGGGCCCAAAGCATCCGGCCGCTGCTCAATGTTCGCGACATGAATTCGAGCGCCTCAGGCGTGGCGCGCACGCTGCGTGGCGATGCGCAAGCTCGGCCGCGCTGCGTGAGGCGGGACCGCGGGGCCTGCTACGCAAGCTCGGCCGCGCTGCTTGAGGCGGGACCGCGGGGCCTGCTCCACAGGCTCGGCCGCGCTGCTGAAGGTTTTTCCGGGCTGGATCAGCCCATCAGCACCATGCCTTCGGACACGATGAAAATCAGGGTGGAGATTCCGAGTGTGATCTTGCCTACCCGGAATATGTTCTTGTCGATATGCGTGTCGATCAGACCAAGTGAAAGCACCGCTACGATGCCGCTGATCAGGGCCAGGTTCTGCATTGAAATCCTCCAGTTATCCGATGGCGCCGGAAAATCGGTGCCGCCGGAGGCGACGCTACAACACGCAGGACATGGGATGCCTGACGATTGTCTTACTATATCTGACTATGGCTGACAAATCGTACCATCCCGGCAGTCCGAATTCACCTACTCCAGATCCGCGCAAGCCGCGTTGGCGACGAACGCGCGGATTCGCTCGGCCAGCGCTGGTTCGTGAGAGGCACCTGCCTGCAGCAGGGAGCCGCCGATCAACAGCATGACATCGGCACCGTAAAAACGCACCAGTTCCGGCACGCGTTCAACGGTCATGCCGCCGGCCGGCACCGGTGCCGCCGCGCGAATGCCCGGCCACGGCGCCAGCGCCGCGCGCGCGATGTCGCCGCACAGGGCTTCGGGCCAGGCGAAGCGACCCATGTAATGCGGATAGATGACCGCATCCGCCCCGAGCAATCGGAAGAGCTTCCCCAACAAGAACATGCGATCGATCCGCCCGGAACCGCAGAAAGCGGGGTGCGCGAGGACCGGGATTTGCAGATGGCTGTGGACGAGTTCGTGAAAGGCCGGAAGGCCCACCAGCATCGGCGCAACCAGTGCAGCGCCGACGCCCTCGTCGCGGAGGATCCTGGCGTTCGCGGCCAGCGACGCCGGGGTGCCGACCAGGTTCGGCGCATAGAGTACGCGTCGTCCGGTGTCGCGCTCGGCGTCGATGATGGCCCGCTGGCAAGCGCGCACGCGTTCGGCAAAGGGCGCATAGCGCTGGTCGGCGAGCCCGTGGTCGTCCTTGATGACATCGATGCCATTGCGGGCAAAGGTGCCGCACAGTCGCGCAAGTTCCGCGGTCGGCAGGCCCTGTGGCTTGAGAGCGGCACAGGTGAGCGGGCGGGACTTCGGCGCGCCGACAAGGTCGCGGATGCCGTCGATGCCAAAACGCGGGCCGCCGATATGTCGGGCGAAGCCATCAGGGAATTCGACATCCATCAGTTCGACAGCGTCGTGCATGGAACTGTTGCCGAAGATCATGTTGATTGTCTGGGCAATGTCAGGCGAATTGTTGCCGGTGTCGTCCAGGAAGGTCATGGTGGCCGTGGCGAGGCTGATGTCCACGAGATAGCGATTCGCAGCGAGTGGCGTGACTTCTTCCACACGACCGACAATGTGCTCGCGCAGCCAGGGGTCGCGCACCACGTCGAGCGGGACTTCCACGCTTTGCTCCACAGCCACGGCCAATGCCAGGGCATCGATGGCGGCTGGGCTCGAGCGAATGCGGTAGCGCACCTTGATGCGCGAATGATCTGAGGAGTTGTTCATGCCGGGTCAGTCCAGCCAGTCCACGATGGCGTGCGTCTTGCGATCGAACACCAGCATGATGATCTCACGCCGGCATACCACCGGGACGAAGGCGAGTGTTTCCATGGGGGCGGCATTGC
>CAXNGL010000043.1:0-14200 GCA_964201515.1 Burkholderiales bacterium | reverse complement strand
TCGACCCGGTGCCGATGGCGCCCGAGCTGCGCGCGGAGCTTCGCAGTCGCGTCGAGCGCTGGCTGCAGTGGGCGCAGGCATCCCCGCAAGGGGCTGGGGCGGCGGACGGACACAGCGCTTGATTAATGTCAGGATTACAGTTATTTATCTAATATTAGTATGTATATATGGGCAGAATTGGCAGTAATAAAAGATCGACTCATGGCAGCAGTTTTGCCGACCAGGAAGCCGGCAACTGCCCGCCCAGCACATTCGACTCGCCCTGCATGGCATTGCCCTGCACCTTGCCCGTGAACAGCCGCGAGTCGCCATTGCGATCGATCAGGTTGAAGCCAAGGATGTCCCCGCGCAGCCGCGCGCCGAAGGCGGTGGTGGGGCGCCCCTCGATGTCGGCGGCGCTCTTGAGCATCTGGTGCGCCTGCTCGAAGCGCAGGACGTAATGGGTGTCGCCCAGTCGCATCGTCCAGCGGCCCTCCACCCGCGCCGGCACCAGCCACAGGTAGGCGCGGCGCTCTTCGACCTGCACCATCTCGTCGGGCTCCCAGTCGCCCAGGGTGAAGTGGTGCGACACGATGCGCGTGCCCGCTGCCAGCGTGAGCAGTTTCGCGCGCAGCTTCACCATCACCGGCGGGCTGATGTACATGGTGATCACCGTGGCGCGGGACAGGTCGGTTTCGAAGAGATCCTGCTTCAGGAATCTCGCGCGGCCTGCAACGCCCTGCCGCTTTGCCGCGCGGATGGAATAGTCGATCAGGTTCTGTTCCAGTTCGACCCCCAGCGCACGCGCGCCGAAGGCCTTGGCCGCGGCGATGGGGATGCGGCCGTCTCCCGATCCCAGGTCGATGACGAAGTCGCGGCGCGTGGTGTCGGCGAGTTGCAGCATGCGATGAATCAGCCGGTCCGGTGTCGGCACCCACACCGAGTCCTTGCTGACCTGTCCGATGGGGGCCGGGGAGGCGTCCTGGGTAGTCGTCTGAGCGGCTGCGGTGGCGGTGGCAAGCGCGAGCAGCGTGCCCAGTAGAAAGCATGGTCGGATTGGCGTCATTGGGTCACGGGCGAATTGAAGAAGCCCGAAAGTCTACGTCAGGGGGGGGCTCCCCGCGCCAGTCGCCATGCGGTTCAGTGCGCATTGGCAGCGTCTCCAGGAACGGTGGCATCGTCCGAGCCAGTCTCTTCCTTGCGGCGCGCGCGCGGATGGCGAATGCCGTTGACGAGGCGGCCGAGCCTGCGCGACACCGCCCGGGCGGCGCGGTCGACTGCGCGGTCGATGGCGACGTAAAGGTTATTCTGGATGTCGTCGACGACCATCACCTGCTGGTCCTTGACGTTGATGCGCACGCGGCAGCACTTGTCCCGCCCGCCGCGCGGGCCGTTGATGTCGGAGAGCACCACCGTGATGCTGGTCACCCTGCCGGCGGCGTGGGACAGCGCGAATCGAAGCCGGCGCTCGGTATAGTCGCGGATGGCCGGTGTCAGCGAAAAGCCGTGCGAACGGACGTTCAGGTGCATTGCAGATGCCATGACGTTTCTCCTTGTGGATGACGTTGAAGGCCTGCCAATTGCAGGCACGCGGCGAAGGATAGGGGTTGCTTGTGATACGGGAAAGTCGAATATAATTAATAAGTAGTTCGATAAAGACGATTAATATAGAGTCCACTTCGGGACGCTTTGCGGAGGATTCCATGGCGGCAATGAATTACAAGCACCTGCATTATTTCTGGGCGGTGGCGAAGGCGGGCAGCATCACGCGCGCCGGCGAGCGCCTGCACCTCACGCCGCAGACCATCAGCGGGCAGCTGACCCTTTTCGAGGAAGTGCTCGGGTACCGGTTGTTCGACCGCGTCGGGCGGCGCATGGAGCTGACCGACGCCGGTCGCATTGCGCTGGGCTATGCCGACGAGATCTTCGCGCTGGGACAGGAGTTGCAGGAGTCGCTGCGCAATGAGCCGGGCGCGCGCGCGCTGGTGTTCCGGGTCGGCATCATCGACGCGGTGCCGAAGTCGCTCGCCTACCAGCTGGTGGAGCCGGCGGTGCACCTGGATGAGTCGGTGCGCATGGTGTGTCGCGAAGGCAAGTTCATGGACCTGCTGGCCGACCTCGCGGTGCAGCGACTGGACATCGTGATATCGGACCGCCCAATGCCGTCGAACGTCAACGTGCGCGGGTTCAACCACCTGCTGGGGGAGTGCGGCGTGGAGTTCCTGGCCACGCCGGGCCTGGTGCGCCAGTTGAAGGGCGGTTTTCCGGAGTGCCTGGAGGATGCGCCGCTGCTCCTGCCGGGCGAAGACTCCGCGGTGCGGCCGCGGCTGATGACCTGGCTGTCGCAGCGGCAGTTGCGGCCGCGCATCGTCGGGGAGTTCGACGACGGTGCGCTGATGAAGGCGTTCGGCGAGGCCGGGGCGGGCGTCTTTGTGGCGCCCAAGGCGATTGCATCGGTGGTGTGCAAGAATTTCGGCGTGATATCGCTGGGCGGCACCGACGACATCACCGACCAGTTCTACGCCATCTCGGTCGAGCGCAAGCTCGCGCATCCGGCGGTTGTTGCCATCAGCTCGTCGGCACGGCTCAAGCTGTTTGCAGCGAAGGGCGATCCAGTGGCGACCGCACCCCGCAAGCGAGGAACGAAGGGCTGATCCGGGAGTCCGGGCGATCAGCGCCCGGCGACGCCTTGTTTGACCAGCGGCAGTCCCGCCATGCGCCAGGCGTTGGTGCCGCCGTCCACGTGCACCACATGCGCAAACCCCGTCGCGCGCAGGCGCTCGGCGGCAAGCTGGCTGCGCGTGCCGGTCTGGCAGATGATGAACACGGCTGGCGAGGCCCCTGCACGCGGCATCAGCGCGATGGCATCCAGCTGGTCCAGCGGGATGTTTTTCGCCCCGCGCACATGCTCCTGGGAAAATTCCGCCGGCGTGCGCACGTCGATCAGCAGGGCACGACCGGCAGCTTCGGTGTCACGCCACTGGTCCGAGAATTGTTGCACCGAGACGCTCTGCCGGTCGGCAATGGCCGATGACACCGGGGTGGCCAGGCCGGCGGGCAACCCTGCGCCGCCGACGAGGTTCGCGGGCACCGCTTCATGGATGCGCTTGGGAGCGGGGAGGCCGAGGGAGGCCATGGTCTGCACGAATTCGGCCTGCGTCTTGCCCGTGATGCGGGCATTGAACAGCTTTTCTTCGCCGATGCTGCTGACGCGGCGCCCCTTGTAGTCATGCCCCGGGTAGACCAGTACCTGCTCGTCCAGGGAGAAGAGCTTGACCGTGATGCTGTGATAGAGGGTCTCGGCGCTGCCGCTCTGGAAGTCGGTGCGTCCGCATCCGCCGATCAGCAGTGCATCGCCGGTGAAGACGCGGTCGCGCCACAGGAACGACACGCTGCCCGCGGTGTGCCCCGGGGTGGCGATGACGAGGATTTCCTCGCGCCCGAACAGGATGACGTCGCCATCCGTGAGGTAGCGGTCGTAGCCCGCGGCATTGCAGTCGCGCGACACCGCGGCCTGCAACCCGGCGCCTGCTTGCGCACTGCGTTGCGGATTGTCCTGCGTATTGGCCTGGCCACCGAGCGCCTGCTTGATGGCCTGCGCCGCCGTGACATGGTCGGCATGCACATGGGTGTCCAGCGTGTAGCGCAGCGCAAGCCCGTTATCGCGCAGCAGCGCGAGGTCGCGCTCCAGCTGCTCGATGACCGGGTCGATGAGCACGGCTTCGTGTGTGGAGTCGTCCGCGATAAGATAGGTGTAGGTTGAGGACGCTGGGTCGAACAGTTGCCGGAAAGTCATGGTTGGAAGCTCCGATATTCTTATCGATTTGGATAAAGCATTACCGATGCTAAAGCATAGAACAATGAAATGTGATCATCAAGCCATTAGCGCACTCGGCCTTCTGGTGCTCCTGTGCCTGCCTGCCATGGCGCCTGCTGCCGGGCTGGAGCGCGCCGTCCTGCCACCCGCGCCCTCGCGCGTTGTCGTCGCCATCATGGAAAATCGCCCGTACTCGCGCATTATCGGCAATCCGGCTGCGCCTTACATCAATTCGTTGGCCGGGCGCGGCACGCTGTTTACGCAATCCTACGGCATCACGCACCCGAGCCAACCCAACTACCTGGCACTTTTCTCCGGTTCGACGCAGGGCGTGAAAGGCAACGAATGCCCGGCAGTCGTGCGCGGGGACAATCTGGCCGCCGCATTGTTGCGGGCAGGACGCTCGTTTGCAATCTATTCGGAGTCCATGCCCGCGGTCGGGTACACGGGCTGCGCGGCCGGGGACTACCAGCGCAAGCACAACCCCATGGTGGGTTGGCAGGATATCGCGCCGAAACGTGGCCGGGCCGGCACGGTTGGTGGCCTGCCCGCCGCGATGAACCAGCCGTTTTCCGCATTCCCGGCCGACCTCGCGCGCCTGCCCACGGTGTCGATGGTGGTGCCGGACCAGTCCAACGACATGCACGATGGCCGGGAGCCCGAAACCATTCGTCGCGGCGATGCCTGGCTGAAGACGCATCTGGACGCCTATGTGCGCTGGGCCGACGCCAACAACGGCCTGTTCATCCTCACCTGGGACGAGGACGACGGGTCGGAGGGCAACCGCATCGTCACGCTATTCACCGGCGCGATGGTGCGCCCGGGCACCTCCGGCGAGCGCATCGACCACTACCGGGTGCTGCGCACCGTGCTCGCGCTGTATGGCCTCCAGGGCATCGGCCAGAGTGAACCCGTCGCCCCCATCGAAGGGATCTGGAAAGCGCCGGTTCGTGCCAGCGTGCGGTGAACGACGCTCCGAGGGGACGGTGGCCACGTACAATCGTTTGCCGGTTTCCACTTCGTCACTTCGTGTATGTCCACGTTCACAAAAGGTTGCCGATGATTACCGACGCGCAAGTGCATTTGTGGGAGGCGAGCAGCCCCAAGTGGCGGTGGGCCGATGGCGCCAAGGCACATCTGGCCGAACCCATGACGGCCGAGCGCATGCTGGCCCTGATGGATGCTGCCGGTGTCGCGCGCGCGATCATTTCGCCATTGATGCTGATCGACTGGGCGCCCGACTATGCGCTGGATGTGGCCGCGCGATACCCGGAGCGCTTCAAGGTGATGGGTTGGTTCTGGCCGGAGCGGCATCAGACCTACGATGGATTGGCACGCTGGCTGGACGATCCGCGCATGTGCAGCATGCGCCTCCTGATATGGACACCGGAACTACTGGCCACGATGACTAGCGACGGTATGGCGCCCTTCTGGAGCGCACTGGAGCACCATGGCATCCCGGTGGCGTTCATGCTCCAGGACAACGATGCCAAGGCGATGGGGCCGCTGGCGCGCCGTCATCCGGGATTGAAGCTCATCGTCGATCACATGAACTGGCCGATCACCGCGGAGAGCCGTGAGCGGAAAATGGCCGACCTGGAAGCGCTGTCCGTGCATCCGAACGTGTACCTGAAGGTGTCGTCGCTGCCGCGCTTTGCCACCGGGCCCGAGCCGTATGAAGACCTGCACTCGCTGATCCGGCGCGTGCATGCGGCGTTCGGTGCGCGGCGCCTGATGTGGGGCGCAGACCAGAGCCAGATCATTGCCCGCGACCTGTGCGGTTACACAGAGCACGTCGACATCATCCGCGTCGGGGCGGCGCGCTACCTGCCGCCTGGGGATATCGAGTGGATCCTCAACGGGACGGCAGCGGCGGTGTTCAATTGGGCGTGAGTGCGCGGGCGGCACGTTCCCAGCTTTGATCCGTTGCCATCTACCAGTTGATGTTGTCCGCTGTGCAGCCTCACCATCAGGATTTATCAACCTTGCGCGGGCGCAGCAATTGCATGCCCACCAGCAGCGCCGGCACGCCGCACACAATGAAACCGAAGCCGTAGCTGCCCGTACCGTTGAGCAGCGCTGAATACACCAGCGGGAATACCGACGCGCCCGCCTGGCCAAACGACAGCACGCCGCCGGTGACGCTGCCGCGCATGTGTTCCGGCGCCATGCGCGCGGCTTCGGCCAGCAGGATGCCGTGCCACGACAGTGCCGTGACCCCCAGCACGCCGGCGATCATGCCTACAAGAATCGTCGGCCAGGCGGGGCCGCACAGTGCAAGGAGCATCACGCTGGCGGCCATGGCGAAGGCCAGTCCGGCCATCAGCACGTTTGGAGAAACCCGCACGCTGCCGAGCCAGCCCCACACGATGCGGCTGGGCACGGCCACGGCCACGGCAATCGAAAACACGAAGCCTGCGGCCACCGGCGTGTAACCGATAGTGGTCAGGTAGACAACGAAATAGGCGGTGAAGGTGGCCTGCACGCCGTTGAAGGCGAGACAGGCCAGCGACAGGGCGCGCAGGTTGGGTGTCTTGATCACCGAGGCCAGGGTCGACTGGAAGTCCGACATCCTGAAGCTGCGTGTCGGTTCGCGGTCGGCATCGAACTTCCCGCGCACCGGTTGCAGCAACAGGGCGTAGACGAGGCACGCTGCGGCGCTTGCCAGCATCGTGGTGCGCCAGCCCGTCCATTCGGTCAGCTGTGGCGCGAACACCCCGGCCAGCAGCAAGCCGATCGGCACCGCCGTCTGCTTGATGGAAAACACCAGGGGATAGAATTTCGGCAGCGTGCAACGGGCCAGCAGGTGTGAGCTGGCTGGCGTCGATGCGGAAGTTCCTCCGCCACAGATGATGGCAGACAGCACGAGCGCAAGCGGACCACCCAGTGTCATCAACGCGGTACCGATGGCCAGCATGACCAACGCCACCTGGCTCACACGCAAGGCGCCATGGCGTACGATCAGGCTGCCGCAGCCGAGATTGGTCGCGACCGAAGCCAATGCCGAGACGCCGAAGTAGATGCCGATCCATGCCGGATCAAGGCGCAGGTCCAGGATGATGGCCGGCGCGATGACCGCCGGCAAGGCCTTACCGATCGAGATAAAGGTCTGCTGCAGGAACATTGCCGCGAGGGCAAGTTTGAGGTTGTTCACGAGTGGCGGTGCTTCGTGGAAGGCGATGCGACCAGGTCAGTATAGCCAGCGAGTTCCTCCGCGCCTGGCGCCCAGGGGCTCATTGCGCAATCAGGCACCGACTCTCCGTAGGGACTTGGATGCAATTTGGCCGAGTTCCCGCAGGATACCGGGCACCAGCGGCACCAGGTGTTCCATCCGGTTGCTTACTGCCTCAACCAGAAGCACAGCAATCGGCAAAGTGGCAAGGTTCTGCTGGTACTCAAGGTTCCCGTCCATCGTCAGGAACGCATCGAACTCAGAGGCGGCGAGTCCTAACAACTTTCCGTTCTTGATGCCGGTCCATCCGCTACGCTGAACGGTGGAAACCTCGTGACCAACCAGCATTGCCGCGAGTCGACGCGGGATATCCTCGTCAAGCAGGATGCGCATCGGTGATGAGTGCGGCGCGTGCCTCTTCAAGCACTGCTACCGCCAGCTCGCGACTGACGGACGGAAAGTCATTGAGGAAGACTTCCAACGAGTCTCCGGCTTCAAGATGAGCGAAGAGCGTCTTGACCGGGACACGCGTGCCAGCGAACACAGGCGTTCCGCTGTGGATCTCTGGATCGATGGTGATCAGCTGTGTATTCATGGCAGAACTCCGGCACGGGACTTCGCGCGAGTGTACCTCACCGACTGTTCATCGGCGCCCAACGATTGCGTTCAGCCGGCGCCGAAGGCGGTCGGCTGAACGCGTTGTCAAGCGTCGCATTCATTCGTAATGGGTCCACATACGCAGTACGCGAACCGTGCGCTCCTTTTTGAAGACTTCATAGACAAGGCGATGCCGAATGTTGATTCGCCGCGAGTATGCGCCCTCAAGATCGCCCACAAGCTTTTCGTAGGGTGGCGGATTCTGAAATGGATCATGTGCAAGCACGTCGAACAGTGCCTTGGCTTTGCCCTTCAAACCAGCAGCGGCGAGCTTCTTTGCGTCTTTGACAGCATGCTTTGCGAATACGACCGCCCACTTCACCAGGTAAGTTCCTTGGCGCTCTTTCCGAGCGGCTCGGCCATGCCCTTCTTGATGGATTCACGCATGCCTGGAACAGATAGCAAGTAGAGCGTTTCCTGAATCGCTTGCCAGTCCTCAGCCGAGACCAGAACTGCACTGCTGCGCTTGCCCGAGATGAGTATGGGCCGATGTGACTCAGTAGTCTGATCGATGAGCCTGTATAAGCTCGCGCGTGCCTCGCTTGCGGTGATTGGGGCTACCATGACGACTCTCCATCAATAATGTGACAAGCGTACGCTAAAGCGTACTTATTGTCAATTGCGCCATTTCAGCGCGCGCATTGGCGACGCTCAACTTATCGACAATTTCTTAATTCATGACAAAAACGTGGCTCTTACGAGCCTGTCACGTTTTTGGGAATAATCAATAATATCGGCACGCCAATGTGTGCGCCTTCGACTACGCCAAAATGCTGCGTATCGGGAACACAAAACACGCCACGCCTTGATTCCTCGATGCTTTCACGACTGTCGAAACAGAATCACCATGCGGCCGCGCGTGCCCCTGGCCTCGAGCCGGCGATGGGCCTCCGGCGCCTGCTCCGGCGGGAAGGTTGCGGCGACACGCAGCGTGACGAGGCCCGCTTCAACCTGCTGTCGCATGCGATCCAGCAGATCGGCCCGGTGGTCATAACTGCGCACCCAGGTTTCGTGGAAGGTGATCCCGCGCTCCGCGCCGGTCCAATGGCGCACCGAAGCAAAGCCGCCGCCATCGCGTACCGCGCCCACGCCCAGCCCGCTTTGGAACGAGCCGTCTGCGAGGCCATCCACGCCGTCGGGCGCGACCTTGCGGATCTGCGCGGCGATGTCGTCGCCGCGCGGCACGACAATGTCAGCGCCGAGTGATCGAACGAGCGGCGAGTCGGCAGGCGATGCGTCGGCGATCACCTTTAGGCCGTCCGCCTTGGCCAGCTGCACGACGTAGCCGCCGTAGCACCCAGCGGCCCCCGTGACTGCCAGCGCCTGGCCCGGCCTCAGCGCCAGTTGATCCAGCGATTGCCTGGCCGTGAGGCCATTCATGGGCAGTGTTGCGGCCTCGATCAGCGTGGCATTCGCAGGAACCCGCACGACGGCGTCAGCCGACAGGACGATGCTTTCCCGGTAGCCGCCATGGTTACCGCCATTCACCACCATGGCCATGACCTTGTCGCCAACGACCAGATCGGTTTGCGTGCCGGCCCCGATTTCGTCGATGACGCCGGCAATGTCCATCCCGACAATGTAGGGCGGAGGAATGCTGCGCATGGCCTCGGCTCGGGAGCCCTTGCGCGTGTAGGTGTCGGTCGGGTTGACGGCCGCGGCGTGGACGCGAATGCGTACCTCGCCGGCGCCAGCATGTGTTTCCGGCAGGTCAACCACCCGCAGCACTTCCGGGCCGCCGAATTCGAAGAATCCTACACCGCGCATGATGCCTCCTCCAGATTACCTGATTAGCCACAATATTCAGCCACCGCAGAACTGCTGCCACTCTTCCCCCTTGTCAAAGGGGGCGGACGGGCCACAGGCCCGCCGGGGGATTTGCGGGATGGCGACGGTGAAATCCCCCCGCACGCCTGCGGCGTGTCGCCCCCCTTTCACAAGGGGGTGCCCCTGTATTGTGCGCCTATGCTTTGCCGGCGCGCGACGCCTCCAGCGCCATCAGCAGGCGATCTGGTGACAACGGCATGCGTGAGCAGTCGATGTTAAACGGCGCGAGCGCATCGGCGATGGCGTTGGCCAGTGTGGGCGGGGCGATGATGGCGCCGCCTTCGCCGGCGCCCTTGAAGCCGCCGGGCGTGTCCGACGGCGTGCAGACATGGCTGTACTCGATCACCGGCACGTCGGTGGCGAGCGGCAGCAGGTAGTCCTTGAAGCTCGCGGCCAACGGGTTGCCGCGCTCGTCATACAGCGAGTGTTCGAGCAGCACGCCGCCGATGCCCTGCACAATGCCGCCGGACATCTGCCCCTCGACCACCGTCGGGTTGATCATCACGCCGCAGTCCTCGCTCGCCACCCAGCGCAGGATTTTTACCACGCCGGTCTCGACATCGACATCCACGGTGCAGGCATGCGCCGCGTTGGCCCAGTGCGTGACGGGAAGGGTCATGCGGTGGCTGGTGGCGAGGCCCGGCTCCATGCCTTCGGGCAGGGTCTTGGGGAGGTAGTAGGCGGACTCCGCAATTTTCTTGAGCGTGAGTTCGACCTGTGGAATGCCTTTGACGAAGACCTTGCCGTTCTCGATGGTGAGATCCTCGGGTGCGGCTTCCAGCATCTTGGCGCCGATGGCGAGGATCTTCTTGCGCAGCGCCTGCGCAGCCACCGTCACCGCGCCGCCAGCGCCTACGGCCTGCTTGCTGCCGCCGGCACCGGGGCCGAATTGCGTGTTCGCGGTGTCGCCGTACACCACGCGCACATCCTTGATGTCCACGCCCAGTTCATCGGCGGCGATCTGAGCCAGCGTGGTCTCCATGCTGTTGCCCGGGTTGCCGATGTGGGAGCTGACGGTGATGCGGCCCGAGGCGTCCATGCGCGTTTCCGCCTGGAAGGTGGTGCGAATGCCGCCGATGGCGTTCACCGTGGGCTCCATGTAGACGCTCATGCCGAGGCCCAGGTAACGGCCTTCCTTGCGCGCCGCCTCTTGCATTTTGCGGAAGGCCGGGACGTCGATCATGTCGACGACTTTCTCCAGCGTCTGGTCCGGCGACACGCGGTCGTACACCTGGCCGGATGCGGTCTTGTAGGGCTGGTCGGCGGTGTGGATGACGTTGCGCCGGCGCAACTCCAGCGAATCGATACCCATCTGCTTGGCGGCAATGTCCATCACCTGTTCGCGCGCCACCGTCTCGAACATCCAGGGGCCGCGATAGGCGCCGAGGCCTACGGTGTTGGTGTACCAGGCGCGGACGCGCCAGCCAAACTTGGGCAGGCGATAGGGACCGGGGAAAGCATTGATTGCCAGCGGCCCGACGCTGGGCAGCCACGGGTAGGCGCCGGAGTCGTGCTGGTAATCGAACCTGGCGGCAAGCAGGATGCACTTGGCATCGAAGGCGAGCTTGACGAGCGCCGACTCCTCGCGCGCCTGAGCGGATGCGATGAGGTGCTCCATGCGGTCTTCGATGTACTTGATCGGGCGGCGCATGTGGCGCGCGGCGATGACCACCGCGATCTCGTCGCGGCCGGGGTGCACCTTGCCGCCGAAACCGGCGCCGACGTCGCCGGCGATGACACGCAGGTCGGCGATGTCGCAGGCGAGCGCGTTGGCAAGGTAATAGGCCGTCTGGTGCACGCCCTGGGACGCGCTCCAGATGGTGGTGAGGTTCTCGGCGGCCGAATGCGAGGCGATGATGCCGCGCGTCTCCATCGGTGAATTGATGTAGCGTTGCTGCGTAATGGCTTTTTCGACCACATGCGCCGCTGAAGCGAAGATGGCGTCGAGTTCGGGGTCTGCTGGAGAGGCCATTTCCCAGAGCAGGTTGGAGTCGAGGTCCGGGTGCACCTTGGGGCCCGCGCTCGCCTTGAGGTAGTCGACCAGGGCGTCCTGCGCGTCATACTCGATCTCGACTAGTTCCGCGGCATCCTCGGCGATGTAGCGGTCATCGGCCACGATCAGCACCACGGGGTCGCCGACGTAGCGAACGTCGGTGTGCGCCAGCGGCATGGTGACCGGGTAGGGGACATTCGGCGGCCAGTGCAGGCTGCGTGCGGGCTTCACCATGGCGGCGATGTCGGCGCCCGTGTATATGCCATGCACGCCGGGCAACGCGCGCGCGGCCGCGAAGTCGATGTGCACGATGCGCGCCTTGGCATGCGGGCTGCGCACGAAGGCCGCGTGCAGCATGCCCGGGACGACGTTGTCATCCACATAGCGGCCCTGGCCGGTAAGCATGCGCGGGTCTTCCTTGCGCACCACATGTTGGCCTACGTAACGTGCCGCCGCTCCTGCGTTTGCCTGGGACATACTGGTTCTCCTTGGAGTGCATAACAATGCGAGGGGACCGCATTTGCAACTGAGCCCCTCGCGCTCCCCTACACCAGCGGTTGCAAAATTCATTTGCAACCGGTTCTTGCCGACGCTGAAAATGCGCAGCCCCCTGAACGAGGGGGCTGCCGATCGGTGCGCCTATTGCGTTGCCTTGCAGCCCTGCATCAGGCGGCTTTCTTCTTCGCCTCCTCCAGCGCCATGACGATATAGTCGGGCGACAGTGGAAAGCGGTTGCAGGCGATGTTGAACGGCGACAACGCGTCGGCAATGGCGTTGCGGATCGTCGAGGGCGCGATGATGGCGCCGCCTTCGCCCGCACCCTTGAAGCCGCCCGGCGTGTTGGATGGCGTCACCACATGGCCGAACTCGATCACCGGCACGTCGGTGGCCAGCGGCATCAGGTAGTCCTTCATGGTGGCGGCCAGCGGGTTGCCGCGCTCGTCGTAGCAGGCATGCTCGTACAACATGCCGCCGATGCCCTGGATCACGCCGCCCGACACCTGGCCTTCGACCACGCCCGGATGGATCATGACGCCGCAGTCCTCGCTCACCAGCCAGCGCAGCACCTTGACCATGCCGGTGTCGATGTCGACATCCACGATGCAGATGTGCGCGGCATTGGTCCAGGTGATTCCGGTGGGCGCGTAGCGATGGCGCGCCTCCAGCCCCGGCTCCATGCCGGCCGGCAGCGTGGTGACGGCGTTGTAGGCGGTCTCGGCCACCTGCTTCACCGTCATCGACACCTGCGGGATGCCCTTGACGAAGACCTGGCCGTTCTCGATGGTGAGGTCTTCCTTGGCCGCCTCCATCAGGTGCGCCGCGATGGTGAGCACCTTGTGGCGTAGTTCGCGCGCGGCAAGCGTCGCCGCGCCGCCGCCGATCACGGCCTGTCGACTGCCGCCGGAGCCCATGCCAAAGCCCACCTGCGCCGTGTCGCCCTGCAGCACGCGCACGTCGGCGATGTCGACACCGAGCTCGTCGGCCACGATCTGCGCCAGTGTCGTCTCGGTGCTCTGGCCCTGCGAGTGCGTGTTCGAAAGAACAACGATATGTCCCGATGGCTCGATGCGGATCTCGGCCACGCTGGTGGCCATCATTCCCATCGGATTGGCGGTGGGCTCCATATACACGCTCAGGCCCATACCCAGGTAGCGGCCCTGCTTGCGCGCCTCGGCCTGCTGCTTGCGGAATGCCGCGACATCCAGCATGCCGGTGACCTGCTCCATGCACTTGTCCGGGGAGATGCGATCGTAGCTGTTGCCGGTGGCGGTGCGGTAGGGCTGATCGGCCTTGGTGATGAGGTTGCGACGGCGCAGTTCCACCGCATCGATGCCCAACTGCTTCGCCGCGACGTCCATCACGCATTCGCGCGCCACGGTTTCGAACATCCACGGGCCGCGATAGGCACCCAGGCCCACGGTGTTGGTGTAGTAGGTGCGGGCGCGGAAGGCGTACTTGGAAATGCGATAGGGGCCGGGGAACACTTCGGCGGCCTTGGGGCCGGGGCCCGGGTGCCAGGCATAGGATCCGGCATCGCCCATGTAATCGAACGCGGCGGCCTGGATGACGCCGTCCTTGTCGAACGCAAAGCGCACCTTGGCCGATTCCTCGCGGGCACTGTTGGATGCGATCAGGTGTTCCATGCGGTCTTCGACCCACTTCACCGGGCGGCCGCACTTCTTTGCCGCGCAGATAATGGCTATTTCGTCGCGGTTCGGATGGACCTTCAGCCCGAAGCCGCCGCCGACATCGAACGCCAGCACGCGCACCTGGTGCGCGGCCAGGCCGAACACCTGGGCGAAATATTTGGCCGCCATGTGCGGGCCTTGCGAGGACAGGTGCACCGTCATGTCGTTGAGCGCGGAGAACATGGCGATCAGGCCGCGCGTCTCCATGGGCATTGCCAGGTGGCGCTGCTGGTGGATTGTTTCTTCAACCACGTGCGCTGCCTTGGCGAAAATGGCTTCGACGTCGGCCTTTGTTTCAGCCGGAGACGCCACTTCGAGCACGAGGTTGGTGCCGATTTCCGGGTGTACCAGCGGCTTGTCCGCCGCGGTCATGTAGTCGAGGACCGGGTCCTCGGGCTCGTAGTCGACCACCACGAGTTCCGCC
The DNA here is from genome assembly GCA_964201515.1 of Burkholderiales bacterium. Taxonomy (GTDB): domain Bacteria; phylum Pseudomonadota; class Gammaproteobacteria; order Burkholderiales; family SG8-39; genus CAIYPG01. The sequence continues at coordinate 142 of CAXNGL010000043.1, read as the reverse complement.
GCGTCTTCGGCGATGTAACGGTCGTCCGCGAGCACGATGGCCACGGCATCGCCGGCGAAACGGACATCGATGTCCGAGAGCGGCATGAAGCGCGGGAACTTTACCGTGGGCGGATAGAACATGCTGCGCATGGGGTTGGCAA